>JAVHRA010000054.1:0-4075 GCA_036171395.1 Gallionella sp.
GAGGACAAGATAGCAGGCCAGGGCGCCAGCGAGGAATGCGACGATGAGTAACCATATAGCCAGTGAAGCGATCCATAAACTCACGGAAGCTAGAAAAGAAATTAAAAACCGCTGGATTCCGTATGCGGTTACTTTGCGCGGAAGCCTTCTGGCCGGCAAAGTGGAGCGCGATGTGTTGATTGACGAGCTTAAGCGACTTGATCCCGCCAATGCCGAGAGTATCGCCCAGAAGGCAAGTCGGGAGGCCGATGCGGAATATGAATTATTCAAAGGCGAGAAGGCCTCATCTAATTATCAGGCTGCTCTTGCTGATTCCGAGGCTCGGCGCAGGGATAAGTAAGTAGGTAAGCCGGCAGGGCGCGCTAGTAGCCGCAGGCTACAGCTAGTAAGCGTAGCGAATGGTTGGCAATCGCCGGCGCTTCGAGACAATAAGTAATAAATATGTTGGAGTTTGTGCGCTGAATGCCATCTCAATGCAGAGTGGATGCCGGTGCACAAGAGGCAAGTTCAATAATAATCCTGTACAATAACGCCCGGCAGGCCCAGCAGGCGGCGAAGTAATAGGAACGCCAACAGGAACACCATTCCGCGTGTTATTTAAATATTATTTAAATCAATTGGTTATGGGGTGGTTTGGGTTCCACCTTTGCACCAGCACCTAATTCATCAATTAATATCAAGGAATTACAGTATGTCCAGCGTAGAAACTGTTAGCGCGTTAGAGCGCCGTCTGAACGCATCTATCCCTCAGCAAACCATAGTCGGTCAGGTTGCGGCTCGTCTGAAGAAGATTGGCCGTACTGCAAAAATAGCTGGCTTTCGTCCGGGCAAGATACCTAACAAGATCCTTGAGCAATATTACGGCGCTCAAGCGCATCAAGAAGCTTTGGGCGAGGCATTGCAACGTTCCTTTGAAGAGGCGGCGCAAACTAATCAGCTGAAGGTGGCGGGTTATCCTGAATTCGATGTTAAAACTGCCGATCTGAAGGCGGAAAATATCGAGTACAGCGCGACTTTTGAGGTTTACCCCGAAGTACAGTTGGGTGATTTGGCTGGTGAGTTTGTGGAACGCACGACTTATGAGTTGAGTGATGCGGATGTTGAGAATACTGTTGCGACTTTGCGTAAACAGCGCTGTGTATTCGTCGCGGCTGATCGTGCTGCTCAGTCTGAAGATAATGTGGTTGTTGATTTTGTCGGCAAGTTGGATGGTGTGGTATTTCAAGGCGGTGAAGCTAAGGATTATCCTGTGCAACTGGGTGTGGGTCGCATGTTGCCCGAGTTTGAGGCTGCGATTATCGGTATGAAAGTCGCTGAGACCAAGTCCTTCGACATGACCTTTCCGGCTGATTATCACGGCAAGGATGTGGCAGGTAAGCAAGTGACCTTCACTATCACCTTGAATAAGGTTGAGGCGCCACAATTGCCAGAGTTGGATGCGGAATTTGCAAAGGCGGTAGGTATTGCCGATGGCGACGTTACTAAGTTAAGGGCTGAGATCAAAGTTAATTTGCAGCGCGAGATGGAGCGCCGTCTGAAAGTTCGCAACAAAGATGTGGCAATGGATGCACTACTGAAAGTGACTCAGTTTGATGTACCTAAGGCGCTGGTGGATTGGGAATCTCAAAGTCTGATGCAGCAGACTGTTCGCGATATGGAGCAGCGCGGCATGAAGGCGGGCGGTATGAAGTTGCCTTTGGAATTATTCAAAGAGCAAGCAACGAAGCGCGTTAAGTTGGGTTTGATTCTGGCGGAAGTCGTGCAAAAGCATGCTTTGCAAGCTAAACCCGAGCAAGTTAAAGCGCTGATTCAAGATTACGCGCAAAGTTTTGATGAGCCTGAGCAAGTTGTGCGTTGGTATGCGGCAGACACCAAACGTATGCAAGAGGTTGAGAATCTGGCGTTGGAAGAGAATGTGGTTGCATGGGTGATGAGCCAAGCTAAAGTTACCGATAAGGCCGCTGTATTCAGCGAGCTGATGGGAAATGCATGATGCTGAATGACTTTGAGACTAAAAACATAGGCATGATCCCGATGGTGGTTGAGACCAGCGGTCGTGGTGAGCGTGCTTACGATATCTATTCGCGTCTGTTGAAAGAGCGTGTGGTGTTTTTGGTTGGTGAAGTCAATGACCATACCGCGAATTTAATTGTGGCGCAGATGTTGTTCTTGGAATCCGAAAGCCCAGAAAAGGACATTCATTTCTACATCAATTCGCCTGGTGGTTCGGTTACGGCGGGCATGGCAATCTACGATACCATGCAGTTCATTAAGCCGAATGTAAGCACTCTGTGTATCGGGCAAGCAGCTAGTATGGGGGCATTTTTGCTGACGGCGGGTGAGAAAGGTAAGCGTTTCTGTCTGCCTAATTCTCGGGTCATGATACATCAGCCGTTAGGTGGTTTCCGTGGCCAGGCATCTGATATCGAGATTCATGCACGCGAAATTTTGTATCTGAAACAAAAGTTGAATCAGATGCTGGCACACCATACGGGCCAAACAGTGGAAGCGATAGAGCGCGACACGGATCGCGATAACTTCCTCAGTGCCGCCGATGCTGTTGCATATGGTTTGGTTGATCAGGTGTTGGAAAAGCGTAGTTAAGCAAGGTCTCTCCGTTAATTCTATGAAAGGTTGAGAGATGGTTGGCGATAGTAAAACGGGCGACAAACTTTTGTATTGTTCCTTCTGTGGCAAAAGTCAGCATGAAGTCAAAAAACTGATCGCCGGTCCTTCTGTGTTCGTGTGCGACGAGTGCGTAGCACTTTGCAACGATATCATGAAGGAAGAGGCACAAAGCGCCACGGTTAAAGCTGAGAAGTCTGATTTGCCGACCCCAAAGGAAATCAGTGTTTCTTTGGATGATTATGTGGTCGGGCAAGAAAAGGCAAAGCGTATCCTGTCGGTTGCCGTCTACAATCATTACAAGCGCCTGAAAAGTGACAATCAGGATGGTGTAGAGCTTTCCAAAAGTAATATCTTGTTGGTTGGGCCAACCGGTTCCGGTAAGACTTTGCTCGCGCAGACCTTGGCGCGGTTGTTGGATGTGCCTTTTGTGATGGCTGATGCGACCACTTTGACCGAGGCGGGTTATGTGGGTGAGGACGTAGAAAATATCATCCAGAAGTTGTTGCAAGCTTGTGACTACAACGTGGAGAAGGCGCAGCGCGGCATTATATATATTGACGAAATCGATAAAATCTCGCGTAAGTCTGATAATCCATCGATTACACGTGACGTGTCTGGCGAGGGAGTGCAGCAGGCCTTGCTAAAATTGATCGAGGGGACAAAGGCGTCCATTCCTCCACAAGGCGGGCGTAAGCATCCGAATACCGAGTTCCTACAGGTTGATACCACTAATATCCTGTTTATCTGTGGCGGTGCCTTCGATGGTTTAGAAAAGGTGATACGTAACCGTTCCGAGAAGGCGGGTATAGGTTTCGGTGCGAATATCGTCAGTAAGGAGAGTCGTAAGACAGGCGAGACTTTGCGTGATGTGGAACCCGAAGATTTAATCAAGTTTGGTTTGATTCCGGAATTTGTTGGTCGCTTGCCTGTGGTTGCCACTTTGGAAGAGTTGGATGAAGCGGCTTTAGTGCGTATTTTGACTGAACCCAAAAATGCATTGACTAAACAGTATCAAAAACTGTTGGCAATGGAGAGTGTGGAGCTTGAATTCCATGCCGGTGTGTTGCAGGCTATTGCCCGCAAAGCGTTAGCTCGCAAGACTGGTGCGCGCGGCTTGCGTTCCATACTTGAGCAATCATTGTTGGATGTGATGTTCGATCTGCCGTCTATGGAAAATGTCAGCAAAGTCGTACTCGATGAGACGCCCGTCACTGGCGAGATCAAACCTATCATCATCTATTCGGATGAGCATAAAGCGGCATAGTCCTTAACTTGATTTTGGCTTAAGCTCCACCCGTAGCAAATTTATTATCTTGTCCCAGTGGGGATGCTTGAATTGCATCGAGTCGTCCCCATTTAACCTTTGAATTTACTAAGAGGTTCGCCATGATTGAACAAGATACCCCAAGTACTACACCCCATAATCTTTACTCCCTGTTGCCGCTGC
>JAVHRA010000055.1:0-4062 GCA_036171395.1 Gallionella sp.
AAATTCCATAAAGACCATGCTGAGTAGTCGCGCCAAGCAGTGGCGCGGTTATGCCTCACTTTGCTGTTCGTCGTGTCGCTGCATTGCTGTAGCACTTGGTGACTCATCAGCCGCACCCAACAAAGTGGCATAGACACCATCGCGCTGGTGCGGGTCTGTCACCCTTTTGAGGTAAGCAACGATGTTGCGTACCTGAGCTTTGATAGCGTGCAGTTGTGTAGAGCGTCGCTGGTGCTATTCACACCCAGCCTGGGGCTATTTTGTTGCGCACACTGCGCAACTCGGATCGCGGCTCAGCTTCATGTCGCGGATGCGCATGTCCAGTGCGGCAATGGTGAGTAAACGACCCGCTAAGCCAGTGTCTATACCCATCAGTAATTTGAGGGCCTCCGCAGCTTGTAACGAACCTATGATGCCGACTAGCGGCGCGAACACGCCGGTGGTGGCGCAACGCAATTCCTGCGCCGCGCTGTCTGCGGGATAGAGGCAGTTGTAGCAAGGCGCATCGGCTTTGCGCAGATCGAACACTGCGGCTTGACCGGAGAATTGTATTGCAGCGCCGGAGACGAGCGGCTTGCGCAGCGCGTGACAGGCGCGATTGATGGCGTAACGCGTGGCGAAGTTGTCGGAGCAATCCAGCACCACGTCATGTGCGGCGATGAGCTCATGCAATTTTTCCGCATCGGCTCGCAGCGCCAGCGGTACGCAATGAATGTCGGGATTGATGCGACGCAGCGTGGCGCAGGCGGAATCGACTTTGTTCAACCCTAGCGCGTCGCTATGGTGTGCGATCTGGCGTTGCAGGTTGCTCATGTCGACGGTGTCGTGGTCACACAGGGTGAGTTGGCCGACGCCGCTGGCCGCTAGATACAGTGAGGCAGGCGAGCCCAAGCCGCCCAGTCCGACGATCAGCGCTTTGCTGTTCAGCAGACGCTGTTGGCCCTCGATGCCTATTTCATCCAGCAGGATATGACGGCTATAACGCAGCAGTTGTTGGTCATCCATAGGGTGTCAAACGCGCGGTGCGCGACCTTGCCAGCGGGTCGCGCACCGTTGAACTTGCGCAGCGATCATTTGTAATGGCGTTGTTCGGGGGGGGTAGTTTCGTCGCGGTCGCCATGCAGATGCTGGTCGTAGGCCTTGATGAAGATCTCTTTCTCGCGCTTCTTGGTGGGATGGTCGGGCACATCCATGTTGTGCAGCTCGGTGTCTTCGCAATAATGCACGACTTGCCGCGCGATGCGATGCATCATGTTGTTATCCAACACGAAGCCCTGTGCAATCAAGGCACGCTCGAAACCCGCCAAGGTGTAATCCTCTAGGCTATAACACAACAGCAGGGTGTGCGGCTTATCGCTGCGTTGAACCTTGCACGACTCCAGACCGGCCAGCAGTTCGTAAGCCCGCTCTAGTTGGTCAGCAGGTTCGCTGGCAAAAACCAGTTCGCGTTGCTTCTGCATGTCACAAGGATTAATCATATTGTCCTCACCATCATGTGTAACTTATCTGCCGTGCAGAATCTGCATGCCTTTGAGCAGATTCACTGCCTGATTAAGTTGGTAATCGTTCTTCGAGCCAAACTCGGCGGGTGCAGCTTTGTTGGTCTCGGCCTTACTATCCTTTGCCGGTGTGGCGCGGTTGCTGTCCGGCTTTTCTTCGGCTTGGGTATTGTTGGTCAGGTGCTTGTCCAGATCGGCTTCGCGCAAGCGGAAGGCGTTATCCAATTCGCTGGTGGATGGGTCTTCAACCAGAATATCAGGGACGATGCCTTTGGCTTGTATCGAGCGGCCATTCGGGGTGTAGTAACGCGCTGTGGTCAGCTTCACCGCAGTGTTGTTACCCAGCGGCAAGATAGTTTGTACCGAGCCTTTGCCGAAGGACTGCGTACCCATGATCACGGCACGTTTGTGATCCTGCAATGCGCCCGCCACGATCTCCGATGCGGAAGCTGAACCACCGTTCACCAGCACCACCATAGGCACGCTCTTCACCGCGTCGGGTAGCTCTTTGAGGTAGTCAGACTTGCCGCCATTACGCAGATAGTTGTCTGGGTTGGCAGTCAGGCGCATCTTGGCGTCCTCGGTGCGGCCATCGGTATAAACCACCAACGCATCTTTGTTCAGGAACGCGGCAGAAACGCCCACCGCGCCGGTCAGCAGGCCACCCGGATCGTTACGCAGATCCAGCACTAGCCCCCTCATCTCCCCCTTATTTTCCTTGAACAACTTCTGCAAAGCGGTGGCGAGGTTCTCTCCGGTATGCTCTTGGAATTGCGTGATGCGCACGAAGGCGTAGCCGGGTTCGAGTTGCTTGGCTTTGACGCTCTGTACCTTGATGACGGCGCGCGTCACTTTGATGATGAGCGGTTTGGATTCGTTTTTGCGCACGATGGTCAGCGCGATTTGGCTGCCCGGTTTGCCGCGCATGCGTTTGACCGCATCGTTCAGTGTCAGGCCTTTGACTAGCGTGTCATCCAATTTGATGATGAGGTCGCCGCTCTTAACACCGGCTTGGAAAGCCGGTGTGTCTTCGATAGGGGAGATGACTTTAACCAGACCATCTTCCATGCCGACTTCGATGCCTAGGCCGCCAAATTCACCTTGGGTGCTGGATTGCAGTTCTTTGAAAGCGTCCGCATCCAGATAGGCAGAATGCGGGTCGAGGCCGCTGACCATGCCGTTGATCGCTTGATTGATCAGGGTCTTGTCGGCAACCGGTTCGACATAGTCGCTCTTGATGCGGCCAAACACATCGGAGAACGCACGCAGCTCTTCTACGGGCAGTGTGGTGGTGATGGAATCCTTGGCCGCAACTGCGGTGAAGTGGATGGTCAACGCCACACCGGTGAACATACCTAATCCGATCAAGCCTATTTTCTCTATACGACGCATGTGTTTTATCCTGATGATTATTTCGTTGCCAGCCACTTGAGCGGGTCCAGCGGCTTACTTTCCAGACGCAGTTCAAAGTATAAACCGGAATCTTCATTACCGCCGCTGTTGCCTACCGTGGCAATGGTGTCGCCGCCGCGCAGCTCGTCGCCGACTTGTTTATAAAGCGTCTCGTTGTCGCCGTACAAGCTCATGTAACCATTGCCGTGATCGATGATGAGCAGATTACCGAAGCCGCGTAGCCAGTCAGCAAACACTACCCGACCCGCCGCGATGGCCTTGACCGGTTGTCCCGTGGCGGCGCGCACGAAGATGCCCTTCCATTGCACGGTGCTGTCGGGGCGCGTCGCACCGAAACGATTGGTGATGTCGCCGCGTACCGGAATGGCAAGTTTGCCTTTGAGTTTTTCGAATGGTCGACCATCGTAGCGGTCATCGGGCAGCTTATCGTTGCGGAAGATGGACTTCGATTTGGGCTGCGCGAGCATCTTGGTGATCTTCTCCACCAATTGTGCAAGACGATTCTCGTCGCGTTGCAAACGATGTATCTCGAGGCGTTGACTGCGCAACTGCAACGAGATCTTCTTCAGCATCTGTTGGCGCTGTAATTGTCGTTGTTGCAGTGATTGTTGCTGTGCCTTTTGGTCTGCTTGCAAGACGGTCAGTGCGGTGCGTTGATCGCGCACCTCACCACTGAGTGCATACACTTTGCGTAAGTTGGTGCGCATGGTGTTGAGCCAGTTGGCACGATTGCGTGCGATGTATCGGTAGTACTGCACGTCGCGCGCGACCTGATTGGGATCCTGATTGCTCAGCAACAGCTTGGCATATTCCTGTTGCCCGCCTAGGTATTGCTGGTAGAGCAAGCGTCCCAGCAATACCTGCTGACCGGCCATGCTGGTAGAGAGTTGCTGTTGTTGTGATTGCAGTATGTTGAGCTTGTTGTCGGCGATGCGCTGTTCAGTTGAGATAGCCGCGAGTTTGCGGTTGACGTCGCTGATAGCACGTTCCGATTCGCGCAAGGCATCGGCCGCCTCGGCCTTGGACTCACTAGTCTTGTCCATGTCACGCTGCATCTCTGCGATGCGTGAGCGCAGATTCTCCAATTCCTCCTGCTGCCCTGCCTGCACGCCACTGGACATAGCCAGTAGCGTCAAGATCAGTAGGCCGG
>JAVHRA010000056.1:0-4042 GCA_036171395.1 Gallionella sp.
TGACTACACTCGCTGGGGCGGCAACATTCCCCAGCGCGACAGAAACTGTATTGGTTGCGAATTGGGCACTGTCCGCATCGACCGCATCAGTCATGGCGACACCGCCAACGCTGATGCTGCCCGGAACATAAGTTACATTGGCAGGAATAGGGTCCGAAACAGCCAGGCCAGTTGCCGTACCGACACCATTCAAAGTGACTGTAATCTGGTAAGTCATGATAGAGCCAGGCATTAACAACACGCCCCCCATAGGGTCAGCCACACCGAGCACAGTCTTCTTCATCACGAAGCCCAACCCTGTCGCAACATAGCTACAAGTTGCGGAAGCACCGGCACGAGGCGTTCCAACTACGGCATTACCCGCACCACTACCCAAGTTATCGCCGACCCCTAACAATCTTGTCGCAACTGCAGCACCTGCCGCTCCCACAGTACGAGAGGTAACTGTCAGCAATACATCGCCCTGCGCATTGGCGGCGACGTTAGCGGTATCACTCAACACATAAATGATTACACCCTTGCCAGCAGCTACAACAGGATCATTGATGCCCGGAACATAGGCCAAATCGACACCCGTTTGGAAACCGGGGACATTATTAGTTTCAATGAAAATGGCGCCTGTAGGCGTATTCAGCGGGTCGTAAGCAATGCTATTGATAGGCGAGTAATTGCCTGCGGGAAGCGGTAAAGGACCATTACTACGCTGTAGACTAAAAGACTCCGAGCCGTTGCCGCTATTGGTCAGCAAGTATGACAATACGTCGTTGACACTGGGACTATTGACGGCAACATTGGGTACACTTTGGCAGGTCAACACGGGTTGGATGATTTCATCCACCAACACTTGGGCGGCTAGACTAGCAAGGGGAGTTTGGGGGGCGCCACCTATCGTGAAGTTAACGATGGCAGTGTTTGTGATTAAGGTACCTGCTGGCGTCGCCGCCAAAACATTGGCAGGAAGCGCCAAAAAAACAAGCAACCATGCGCATATCGCATAGCAAGAGTACTCGAATTTTCGGCTGAGTTTAATCATAGTTTGTCGCATTTGAAGTTATTTTTATGCGGCTAAATACTATTTGACGGCCTTGTTGGCGCTATAGGCCAAGCTTAAGCATATGATCATATAAAACCCGATCTATCCATTTTGTAAGCCATATTCCTACAAATCTTGTAAAAAAGTGTTGGGATTATATGCGAATAATCTAATTTATCAAGGCGGCACATAATAATATCCGACGAGCGGAAATATAAAAAATAACTTAATTTTCAATGTACATAAGTCACCTCATTACATATTCCCTTAAGTAATGCCTAGCTATGTTTATGACAGCGTATGTAAGCTCTCTTCTTACAACGCCACCCGTAATTGCAAAATTACGCATAAAAACAAAAAAGGCATCCGAAGATGCCTTTCCATTCAATACACTAACTTAATAGTTTGGGTGATGCAGCTTAACTTACTCCACTTTAGCTTTTGCTTCCAAAGCAGAGATTGCCTTCTGTATGGCTTGCTGTTGCAAGCGTTGCTGCAACTGCGGCTTAACTTCCTCAAAACCAGGGACTTTCAGCGCACGCTCATCGTCCAGCAAAATTACGTGCCAACCAAACTGTGACTGTACCGGCACTTTGGTGTATTCACCCTTTTTCAGGGTCTTCAGCGCGTAGGCGAATGGCGGAACAAAATTACTTGGAACAGCCCAACCCAGCGAGCCACCTTGAGCAGCAGAACCTGTGTCCTTAGATTTTTCCACCAACTTTTCGAATTTAACCTTCTTATTCAACTGAGCAACGATGGCCTTCGCTTCATTTTCGGTCTCAACCAAAATATGACGTGCGTTATATTCCTTGTCACCCAATTTCGCTTTACGACTCTCATATTCCTGCTTCAGCACTTCGTCGCTGACAGGATTCTTCTTCATATAGTCCATCAAGAACGCATTGATTAGTACGGATTGTTTGGCGACCTCCATCTCGTTTAATACCTCAGGAGACTTATCCAAACCAATCTTTTTGGCTTCTTGAGCCATCAATTCGCGCTTGATCAGATTCTCACGAATACCTTTGCGTAATTCGGGAGAGTCTTCGCGACCTTGTGCGACTTCACCTTTGACAGCATTGTCTATACTGGCTTGCGAGATAGAAACACCGTTTACCAGAGCGGCAGACTTCTCTTCAGCGAACGCAGGATTAAATGCCAGCGCACCCACAATAGCCAAGACCGCAAATTTCTTCGTATTCAACATCACTGATCCTTTTCGATTAGATTATTCAATTTCGCCGGGCGTTTTTGCGTCTATGGTGAGCGCATGTATTTCCCGTTCCATCATTTCAGCGAGGGCGGAATATATCATACGGTGACGCGCCATTTTATTTTTGCCCGCAAATTCGAGAGAGGTGATTTGTAACAAATAATGACCCCCACCCGTTCTGGCGCCGACATGTCCGGCATGTTTATGACTCTCGTCCACAATTTCCAAACCGACAGGATGTAGTGCCGCAAGGTGCTGCCTCATCTGTTCAATACGGCGATTCATGCGGGGAGTACTTTCCTAAACGGCTTGACCTGCACCTCGGCATAGACGCCTGCTGCAATATACGGATCCGCATCAGCCCACTGCTGAGCATCCAACAGACTGGCGAACTCGGCAACGATCAGACTGCCGGTAAAGCCAGCGGCAGCTGGGTCTACTGCATCTACCGCCGGGAAGGGGCCTGCCAGCAGCAAACGTCCCTGCTCCTGTAGTAGCTGCAACCTTGCCAAATGTGCGGGACGCACTGACATGCGTCGCGCCAAACTGGCTTCAACATCTTTACCTACAATGGCGTACAGCATCACTACTCCTTTTCAAGGTTGGCTAGGTGCAGCACCTGACACACCCAATTCATTACATAATCTAGCCAACAGTTCGCGCAACTCCTTGACCTCTTCCTCTAGCTTGGCCACGTTGGCTTTGATCGCAACAATCTCGCCTACCGAGACATCGGCACTCGCAACCGCGACACTTACTACACTCGCTGCTGCAAAAACCGGCTCGCCACTCAATAGATGCATCCAGCGATTTTCGCGTGAGCCAGGTTGGCGCGGCAACTCTACAACCAAGCCACCGGCGGCACGTTCGGCCAGTTCGGTTAGGAAACTCTCCACCGAGGAAATATCAGCAAACTTGTGCAGTCTTTCGCAGCTGATGCGCAACTCCCCGGCAGTCTGCGGACCGCGCAACATCAGCATGGTCAACAGCGCCAGTGATTGACTGGGAATATGCAATACCTTCTCGATGTTATGCGCATAACGTGATACCCGGCCTCCGCTACTCTCTATAGTCAGCGATAAACTACGCAGGCTATCCAGTGCGGCTTGCACCTCGGCCTCGCTGGCCTCCAGCACTGGGTCACGGCTGCTCTTCTGATTACAGCCCGACAGCAAAGCGTTCAAGGTCAGCGGATAGCTGTCCGGCACGGTGCGCTGCTTCTCGGCGAGCACCCCTAGCACACGGGTTTCGAGTAATGAAAGTATCGGTAATGGTTGGTTCATCTTTATTCTCTCTGCTGGAATCGTGACAGCCGCGTGAACGTAAATCCATTCAGATATTGCGGTGGCGCTTGATCAAATCATGGGCGAGTTGTATCTCTTTGGCATGCTCGGTCGCCATCGCAACCATATCCGCCGGCATGCCCTGACCGATCAATTTATCTGGATGATACTGACTCATCAGTTTGCGGTAAGCACGTTTAATCTCCGCATCGCTGCTCTCTTTGGTAACCCCCAAGGCCTTGTAGGCATCTTCTAAAGTGTCCGCAGTATCGATGGGTACGCCGCCAAAATGCGATTGGTTCAGCACCATATCTTTGAGATGCAGGAAAGCAGCGCGGTCATAGCCCAAGCGTGCGGCAATATCGAGCAACAAGGCTTCTTCAGCCGGATGGAAATGTCCGTCCGCCAAGGCCATGACGATCAGATAGACCAACAATACCTGTTTAAGATCTTTTGTGTGACCGCAGATGGACAAGAAGCGATCATAGGTGGCTTTGATATCGAATGCCG
>JAVHRA010000057.1:0-4026 GCA_036171395.1 Gallionella sp.
TGGAGAACCAAAAACTGGCGAACTGATTAAAGTCGTCGAGTAAAATAGCGCATGTATTTCATCAAACCCACCGACCCCTATCCTATATCCACCGGCAAAGCCGTGATGTTAGGCATGCTGTGCCTAGTCTGGCTAGGTACCGGCCTAATTGGTCACGACCCCTGGAAACCAGATGAGGCCTACAGTTTTGGTTTGATTTATTCGATGTTGCAGAGTGGCGACTGGCTCGCGCCCACCTTGGCAGGCGAGCCCTTCATGGATAAACCGCCGCTGTTCTACTGGACGGCAGCAGTATTCGCCAAACTCTGCGCAGTCCAGCTCCCCCTCCATGATGGCGCGCGTTTGGCGAGCGGCTTCTATAGTGCACTCAGCCTGCTATTCATCGGCTTGGCAGGACGCAAGCTATATGGCGAGAACCGTGGTTGGGCCGCAGCCATCATCCTGATAGGCTGCCTCGGTATGCTGGTGCGCGCTCACCAAATGATCACGGATTTAGCCTTACTCAGCGGCTGCGCCATGCTGATGTACGGATTTGCACATAGCCAAGAACGTTATATCCGAGCCGGCTTATGGATGGGGATGGGGATGGGCATAGGCTTTATGGCCAAAGGTTTCATCGCACCCATACTGTTCGTTCTGATCGCCGCCGCTCTACCCGTCTTATTCAAAGTCTGGCGTCAGCGCAACTATGCGATCAGTTTGGTGATCGCGTTCTTCGTGGCGTTGCCATGGCTCACTGTATGGCCGTTAATGCTCTATCTGGACTCACCGCAACTGTTCATGGATTGGGCCTGGACGCACAACATTGGTCACTGGTTAAACTACGCCAGCAATGGGCCGGGCAAGGAATCGTTCTATTATCTGCAAAACCTACCTTGGTTAGCTTGGCCCGCTTGGCCCTTGGCGGCGTGGGTGGTGTGGCGCTCGCGCCAACGACTCGCGCAACGCGACGACCTACAGCTACCGTTAGTCGCTTTCGGCGTGATGCTACTTACCCTTAGTTTTGTACCCAATATTGAAGAAGTGTTCGCCTTGCCGATGCTGCTCCCCATCACCCTGATGGCGACTGCTTCACTATCCATGCTGAAACGTGGCGCAGCCAATGCACTGGACTGGTTCGGTCTGATGCTGTTCGCGTTACTAGCCATTGTGCTGTGGTGGGGGTGGGCGGGACTGTTGCTGGACAACCAAGCCAAGATCACACATCTATTGCAAGACGATCACCCCAGCTTCGTCCCGAGTCTGGACACCACCTCATTCGTGATTGCCCTTGTGTGTACTTTTTTGTGGCTAGTCCTAGTATGGCGGGTAGGCCGTTCCATGCGCCGCTCGGTGGTGAACTGGGCAAGCGGTATGACTTTAATCTGGATCCTCGCCATGACACTGTGGCTCCCTTGGCTGGATAGCGGCAAGAGCTATCGCAGCATGGTGATGGCACTCAAGCAAGCCATGCCGGTGAAGTACAACTGTTTACGCCGTGAAAACCTAGGCAATGGACAGCGCGCGATGTTACATTACTTCGGCGACATCTATACCCAGACCGACCCCAAGCAACATTGCGACCTGCGCCTCATCCAAGGCAAGAAGCTCTCCAGCCCTAAACTAAATAAAGAACACTGGAAGCAGATCTGGGAAGGTAGCCGCACAGACGACAATAGCGAGCAGTATCGTCTGTATCGCAGAGTAAAGTGATACTGCGATTACAACCCCTTGTGCAGCAAAGATTCAGCTTGCAGCAAAGCCTCCGGCAATCCTAGTAACACCAACACATCGCCAGCCTGCAACACCGCTTCCTCACTGGGTTGAGAATCGCGCACGCCATGACGACGCACCGCGTTCACTTCGACATTGAGTTTATCCAAGCCTATTTCCCGGAGTCGCATACCTACTGCAGCATGCTCTTGCTTAAGAAAAACGCGCAAAAATCTAGGTTGCAAGCGTTCGGTCGCCTCGCCCACGTCCGCACTACGAAAATAACCACTGAACACTGCATAGCGCCGTGCTCTGCTCTCTTGTATTTGACGTATCACCCGATTCAAAGGCACACCCGCCATTAGTAGCACTTGCGAAGCCAGCATCACGCTGCCTTCCACCACTTCTGCCACCACCTCCGCCGCGCCGGCTTGTTTCAACACTTCGACATCCACATCATCGGTGGTACGCACAATAACCGGCAGATCGGGGCGTAACTCTTTCACGTGGCGCAATATTGCCAGAGCAGAATGTTTATCGGTATAGGAAATCACCAGTGCGCTGGCGCGCATCAAGCCTGCCGCCATTAACACTTCACGTTTGGCCGCATCCCCGTACACCACACTTTTTTTCGCCGCCGACGCCTCACGCACGCGGCGTGAATCAAGATCCAAAGCGATGAAACGTAGTTTTTCCTGCTCCAAGAAATTGCCCAGCGCCGTACCGCTACGTCCATAACCACAGATAATCACATGAGCGTTATTGCCCATGCCCATACTTTGGATGGCGATCTGATGCATCTGCATCGCGCGGTTGGTCCATTCGGCAGCTGAAAAGCGTCGTGCGATGACCTCGCCATGCTGTATAAGAAAAGGAGCAGCCAACATGGACAACAACATCGCAGCCAAACATATTTGCAGTGTTTGTGCCGGAACGAAATGTCCATTTTCGGTCAAGGTCAACAGTACGAAACCGAACTCGCCGGCCTGTGCGAGGCCGATGCCACTGCGTAGCGCCACGCCTAAATCTCCCTCGAAGACGCGGGCCAATACCGTCACGATTACAGCTTTGACCAAGATAATGCCTGCCAGTACTAGCAAGACCCAGCCCAAATCACCAACCACCGCGCTTAGATCTAGCCGCATACCGATAGTGACAAAGAACAATCCCAACAGTACATCGCGGAACGGTTTGATGTCTTCTTCAACCTGATAGCGATATTCAGTCTCGGAAATCAGCATACCGGCGACAAACGCACCCAGCGCCAGCGACAATCCCGCATACTCGGTGAGATAAGCCAAACCCAAGGTGATAAGCAACACATTGAGCATGAATAGCTCAGAGGATTTTTGCCTGGCTACAACATGAAACCATTGCCGCATCATGCGCTGCCCGAACACTAACAACAGCGCCAGAACCATCGCTGCTTTCAATATCGCCAAACCCAGCGTGGCGGGCAGATCGGCAGAACTCTCTGCGAGCGCCGGAATAACGATCAGCAAGGGCACGACCGCCAAATCTTGGAATAACAGCACTCCCATCATCTGCCTGCCATAAGGCAGATTCAGTTCAGCACGCTCGACCAACATCTTGCTGACAATTGCCGTCGAGGACATCGCCAGCACCCCGCCCAAGGCCAAGCCGGCACGCCAACTCGATCCGAACAACATCGCCAACGCAATCACGACCAACAGGGTACACAGCACCTGTGCACCGCCCAAGCCGAACACCGTGCGCTTCATCGCCATGAGGCGCGTCAGGCTGAATTCCAGTCCAATACTGAACATCAGGAACACCACACCGAACTCGGCAAGATGTTGCGTCTCGACCGACTCGGGTATCCAAGCCAGCGCGTGCGGTCCGATCAACAGACCTACTGCCAGATAGCCGAGCATCACAGGCAGGCGCAAGATACGGCACAGCACCACCACCGCGACCGCAGTGGCAAGCAGAATCAGAACCAGTGAAAGCGAATTGTCCATCAGGCAGGAGGAGTAAAAAACATAGCGTGATGGATGATGCCGCACTAGCAGTGTATTTGCAAAGTGAAAGTGGTTAATGGCAAGTCGCACCGCACTAGCAGCCTTGGTGGAAAGTGAGAATGCCGAGCGTGGTGGATTTCCCACTTACCACTTCCGACTCACCACTACATTGCTATAATGTCCCGCATGAATAAACCTCTACCCGCAACGCCCCGCGCACTCGACCTTGCACGCGAAGTGCTTAACATCGAAGCTGCTGCGGTGAGCGCACTCAGTGCACGCCTCGACGACAACTTTTTGCACGCCTTGGACCTCATCTTGTCTTGCCGTGGCCGCGTTATCGTCAGCGGCA
>JAVHRA010000058.1:0-3985 GCA_036171395.1 Gallionella sp.
GCAGAAGTATTGTTGCGCTGGAACCACCCTACTAAAGGCCTGCTTGCACCTACTGCCTATATCGATGTCTGCGAAGAGAGTGGACTGATTATCCCGATAGGCCAGTGGGTACTAGAATCCGCCTGTAGACAACTCAAGATTTGGCAAAAACATCCACAATTTCGCGATATGCAGCTGTCCATCAACGTCAGTGCCAAACAATTACATCAAGGTAACTTCGTTGCGCAGATCAAAAGAACTTTATTAGAGAGTGGCGCGAAGCCTTCGCAGATCAAACTGGAGTTGACCGAAAGCAGCATGTTGAAAAACGTTGAGGACACCGTATCCAAGATGAACGAACTGAAACTGATGGGAATACGCTTCTCGTTGGATGATTTCGGTACCGGGCATTCTTCTTTGCTTTATCTGAAACGCTTACCGCTCGACCAAATCAAGATAGACCAATCTTTTGTACGAGATATTTCTACTGATCCCAACGATGCAGTAATCGTCAAAGCCATTATCTCCATGTCGGACGCATTGGGCCTGAATGTCATCGCCGAAGGTGTCGAGACAGAGGCACAACGCGACTTCTTGGATGCCCATGGCTGCCACGTTTTCCAGGGTTATTTGTTCAGCAGGGCGGTTCCGCTGGCCAACTTTGAAACCCTATTACCGGATGGATATTCAGCTAGTGCGCAATGATGCAAAAACGCTTCAGAGCGACCTCGCTATCTTTTCTTTGCGTTCGAAATAACCCAACAATATATAAGTCAGCCAGCCGACACCGACTAATGCGAGCGTGAACAATGCATACGAGATCGGCCAAGCAATGCCCTGTGTCATCATCGAATACTCGGACATTCCACCGATCCCGGCCAACACATTGAGCGGCATAAACACCACGCTGACCACGGTTAAACGCTTAACGTTCTTATTCTGGCTGTTATTGATGAAACCAACCGTGGCGTCCATCAGAAAGTTAATCTTATCGAAGATGAATGAGGTGTGACCATCCAATGAATCGATATCGCGGAATATCTGTTGCGCATCCTCGAATTGTTGTTTGTTCAATATCTTGCTGCGCATCAGAAACGACACCGCACGACGCGTATCGAGTACGTTACGGCGTATCAGACCGTTTAGGTCTTCTTCGTGCGCGATGGCGGTCAACATCTCGTCCGCCTGTTCGCCCAAGTTACTGCTGTTCAAGACCTGCTTACTCACCACCCGCAGTCCGTGATAGACACTTTCCAGTGCATCCGCCGAATACTCCGCATCTGCCGCATAAAGATCGATTAACACGTCGCGTGCGTCGAGCACATAGTTGGGTTGTGACAACGCACGCAAGCGTTGTAAACGGAACACCGGCAGATCAACCTTACGCAACGAGAACAGGGTCTCACCATGCAACAGGAATGCGACCGGCACACTTTGCGAAACATCTTCCTTATCTAACAAGAAGTCTGAGAGCAGATTGATATCACCGTTATCATCGAGATAGAAGCGCGCACTGGACTCCAAATCACCCAGCTTGTCGGGGTCGGGCAATTCGATACCGAACAATGCGCCCACCCAGATGCGTTCCTCGAAGGAAGGATTCACCATATCGACCCAGATGGGGCTGATATCAGCCAACTCATTGCGCGAGCTGATGACACTTTCGCGCAACCTACCACCATGCAGCTCGAACACTTTGATGCTGGATTTTTCACTACTGAACTCGCGCTTACCCAAAGCTTGCAGTACCGCGATAGGCACGTCGCGGATGATCAGTTCTTTGCGTTCATTATTGATTTGATCCCAGATGAATATCTGGTCTTCAGCGGAAAGCTCTTCCAGTATCTGCGCCACAATTTGCGGCTCTACCTGATTGAGCATGGACTGTAGTTTGACCAGATTCTGCTTACGCACCAGCGACTCAACCAAGTCATGGTGCGGCATGTCTTGTTTGTGCACAAACTCTTCTATCAAGCGATGCTTCTTGATGAAGTTCAGCAGCTGCTGTTTTTCATTTCCTGGCTCAATTACTTTATCGCTTGGCATATCCACTACACCCCCATAAAAACCTAAACTATCCGGTCGATTATAGGCCGCACTTTATCCCCTTGTCGCGCCGAACTCACTATAATCGCGCCAGCCTAAACCAGCAGGACTGCACACTATGGACGAACCGACCAGCGAACCGCGTTACACCGAGAATATGCAAGAGTCCTTACTGCATATCCAGAACCTGTTGGACAAACATGCGCTGGTGGAAGAAGTCGCACACAAGGAAGCGCTGCCCCGTGCTGACCGCCATGCGTTGATCGACACGCTGTTACACAAACAACACCTAACCAAGTTGCGCGCCAAGTTGGACGAGATGCACGCGGCTGACATCGCCTATGTGTTGGAGGCGTTACCCATCGAGCAACGTCTGCAAGTATGGGATTTGGTTAAGTCCGAACGTGACGGCGAGATACTGATCGAAGTCTCCGACTCGGTGCGCGAATCGCTGATCGCCAGCATGAATCGCGCAGAGCTGAGCGCGGCGGCCGGTCAGTTGGACACCGATGAGATCGCCGACCTGGCCCCGGACCTGCCGCAAAACGTGATGCGCGACGTCTTTAAGTCGCTGTCCATAGAAGACCGTGAGCAACTGCGCTCCGCGATGTCCTATAGCGAAGACTCTGTCGGCGCCTTGATGGACTTCAACATGATTCACGTGCGCGATGATGTGTCATTAGAGGTCGTGTCGCGTTATCTGCGCCGTTTCGAAGAATTGCCCGACCATACCGACCAAGTTTTTGTGGTGGACCGCGATGAAAAACTTATCGGTGTACTCCCGCTCAACCGCATCGTAGTGAACGAGCCGGATGTGATTGTCAGCAGCTTGATGCACGCGGATATTAAGTTATTGCATCCCGATGAGAAGGCCGCCCAGGCCGCACAAGCCTTCGAGCGTTACGATTTGGTCTCTGCTCCGGTGGTAGATGAGGATGGCAAGTTGGTGGGACGCGTTACGGTGAACGTGGTGCTGGACTATGTGCGTACCGAATCCGAAAGCGAGTTGCTGAATCAAGCAGGTCTGTTGGAAGAGGAAGATATCTTCGCTTCAGTATGGAAATCTGCCAAGAACCGTTGGGTTTGGCTAGCCTTGAATCTGTGCACTGCTTTCTTCGCTTCACGTGTCATCGGTAGTTTTGAGGGCACCATAGAAAAGTTCGTCGCCCTCGCGACATTGATGCCCATCGTTGCGGGTATCGCGGGAAACTCCGCCAACCAGACCACCACCATCATCATCCGCGCGCTCGCGCTAGGACAAATAACACAGGCCAACGGTACCCGGTTGCTACTCAAAGAACTGGCCATCAGTGGCTTGAACGGTGTGGTATGGGGTGGCGTAGCGGGCTTGTTTGCTTATTATCTGTACCACAACGTCATGCTTGGCATCGTGATGACGGGGGCGATGGTATTAAATCTGATCGCCGGCGCCTTGGTTGGCTTACTGATACCGATGGCAATGCACCGCTTCGGTCGCGATCCGGCTATCGGCTCTAGCGTATTACTCACCGCCATCACTGATAGCGGTGGCTTTTTCATCTTCTTAGGACTGGCAACCATTTTCCTGATCCACTGATACGCACCAAGATCACTTTAACAGGCTCGCTCAAGGTGCATGGAGAACGATATTTATCCCCTTGAACTGAATAGATAACGGGTATTGTCTTCGACTTTGGTCTTGGCCGCAGGCTGGTGCAGACTCCCGGGCAAGATTCCCAAGTCGACTTTTAGACTGAGACAAAGTAGTAACAACTCCTCATCATTACTACCTTCCAGCTCGCTGAGTAACTGATTCGCATACGCACTATCGGTCAACAAGCGGTTGTAATCCAGTTTACCCATTCCATTTTTACGCGCCAACACACCCAGCTTGGCTACTTTTTTCAAGATCTCGTTATCCACACTTACCACCTTAATTAGTTTTTGATGCAAACCATTAAGCAGTAAGCGTGCCAGTACT
>JAVHRA010000059.1:0-3909 GCA_036171395.1 Gallionella sp.
ACCTGACCATCGGCCCGCTGGTCTGCGAAGCATTGCGCAAGCATGGCGTGACTGCTGATATCGATGTGCATCTGATGGTCAAGCCGGTGGATCGCATCATCCCCGACTTCGCCAAAGCGGGCGCGACCTATATCACTTTTCACCCCGAAGCTTCCGAGCACATCGACCGTACCATCGGCCTGATCAAAGAAAGCGGCTGTAAAGCCGGTCTGGTGTTCAACCCTTCCACGCCATTGGAAATCTTGGAATACACCCTGCCCAAGCTGGACATGGTGTTGTTGATGTCGGTCAACCCCGGTTTCGGCGGCCAAAAATTCATTCCGCATGTGCTGGATAAGGCACGCAAGGTACGCAAGATGATAGACGCGGGTGGTTATAAATGCCGCCTAGAGATCGACGGCGGCGTGGGCCCGGCCAACATCCGCGAAGTTGCGGCAGCCGGTGTCGATACTTTTGTTGCGGGCTCTGCGGTGTTCAGCAAGCGCAACACCCATGACAAGAACCGTTACAACAGCATCATCGCTGAAATGCGTGCCGAGCTGGCTAAGGTATAAATGATGCGCCGCGCTGCACTCTTGCTCTCCTGCCTCGCCTTGGCCGCATGTGACCGCATCACCGGTGAGGCAACGCAGAAAATCCTCGATGCGGAGGCGATTGGTTATGCCTGTCGCGTTTCGATGAAGAGCCCCGAGGCCTGCATGAAGGAAAACGAGGCGCAGAGTCCTTCCAGCGTATTAGATGGCTGGAAGGAGGCGGATAAAGACATCAGCAAGAAGACTTTGGACCCGCAGATGGGCAAAGCTAAGAATTCCGACGCCCCCCCCGAGGCAGAGATTAGCGCAGCGGCTTCGGAGGTCGTAGCGGCACCGCAGGTGACAAGTGAAGCGCCCAACAAGACTGAAACTACAAAAAAAACAACTCACTAGAGGATAGATATGACTGCAAATGTTAAACGCTACACCCCGCCAGTGGCTGTTTCAGCCATCGTCATCGATTTGGACGGCACCCTGTTGCACACCGCACCACAGTTGTCAGAAGCCGCCAACCGTATGTTGCGCGACATTAATTACGCACCTGTTTCACAAGCGTTGCTGGCCAGCTACATCGGCAACGGCATCAGCTGGTTGGTCAAGCGTGCCTTGACTGGCGACATGCACGCCACCCCCGATGTGGCTTTGTATGACCACGCGTTGCCTATCTTCGAAAAGCACTACACCGAGCTGTTGCTGGAGAGCAAAACTTTCGATGGCGTCATCGCAGGTCTGGATGCGATGAAAATGGCAGGCTATCCGTTGGGCTGCATCACCAATAAAGTAGAGCGTTACACCACCCCCTTGTTGAAGGGATTGGGTTTGAGTAAATACTTCAGCATCGTGCTGGCGGGCGATACTTTGCCCGAGAAAAAACCACATCCTCTGCCTTTGCTGCATGCAGCCAAGTTCTTCGGTGTGCCTATTGAGAAGCTGTTGCTGATCGGCGACTCGCTGAACGACACGATCGCTGCACGCGCTGCCGGCTGCCCGGTGTTCTGTGTACCTTACGGCTACAACCACGGCGAACCGGTCGAGACTTTGGACTTGGACGCTGTCATTCCTAACCTGCCGGCTGCGTTGCCGCTGATGAAACGTATCTAAATATGAACGACCTCCAGTATCCGAACACTAGTTGGCGATGGTGAAGCACTCGGGCGTGCACCTACACGCCCATGTTTTGTCTGGGCACTAAGCCCGCGCTAACACCGAACTGACTCTGGAGGTTTTTCATGCTGCACCCTATCACCGCACAACAATTCAACACCCTTGCCCAGCAAGGCTATAACCGTATCCCGCTGGTTGCTGAAACCTTCGCCGATCTCGATACGCCGTTATCGCTCTATCTCAAGCTCGCTAATAAGCCTTATTCCTACTTGCTCGAATCTGTGCAAGGCGGAGAGCGTTTTGGCCGCTATTCATTTATCGGCCTGCCCGCCGATACGCATATCAGCATACGCGGCAAGCAGGTCACCTTGAACGAGCGCGGCGCGATCAGCACCTTGCAGGTCGACAATCCGCTGGACTACATCGAGCAGTATCAGGCGCGTTTCAAGGTCGCGCCGCTGTCCGGCTTACCGCGTTACACCGGCGGGCTGGCGGGCTATTTCGGCTACGACACGGTGCGTTATATCGAACCGCGCCTGGCCAAGACCGTGAAAAAAGATGTCATCGGCACACCCGACATCCTGCTCATGCTCACCGAACAATTGGCAGTGATAGACAATCTGTCCGGCAAACTGACCTTTATCGTCTATGCCGATCCAGCGCAAGACGATGCTTACGCGCTGGCGCGCGAACGCATGCGCGAACTGCTCGGCATGCTGCGTCTCCCCATTGAGATTCCTTACGCGCCGCCCGCCCCAGCGATAGCCGCCGAGTCAGAGTTCGGCGAGGTGGCATTCAAAGCCGCAGTGGAAAAATCCAAGCGTTACATCTTCGACGGCGACATCATGCAAGTGGTGTTGTCACAGCGCATGTCGCAGCCGTTCCCCGCCTCACCGCTCTCGCTGTACCGCGCACTGCGCAGCATCAATCCCTCGCCGTATATGTTCTATTACGACATGGGCGACCATCATGTGGTGGGCTCATCGCCGGAGATATTGGCGCGACTAGAAGGCGACACCGTCACGGTGCGCCCCATCGCCGGCACCCGTCCGCGCGGCAAGGATGCGCAGCATGATGGCGCACTGGCAGAAGAACTATTGGCCGACCCCAAAGAGCTGGCCGAGCATCTGATGCTGATCGATCTGGGCCGCAACGACATCGGCAGGGTGGCTGAACATGGCACGGTAAAACTCACCGACAAGATGGTCATCGAGCGCTACTCGCACGTGATGCACATCGTCTCCAACGTCGAAGCAAAACTACAACAAGGGCTAAGCGCGATGGATGTGCTCAAAGCCACCTTCCCTGCCGGTACCGTGAGCGGCGCTGCCAAAGTGCGCGCCATGGAAATCATCGATGAACTGGAGCCTACTAAGCGCGGCATCTACGCGGGTGCGGTTGGCTATCTCGGCTTCAACGGCGACATGGACGTCGCCATCGCACTGCGTACCGCCGTGGTGAAAGACCACATGCTGTACGTGCAAGCGGGTGCCGGCATCGTCGCCGACTCCGTGCCCGAAAGCGAATGGCAGGAGACGCAGAATAAAGCGCGTGCCGTGTTGCGCGCAGCCGAGATGGTGCTGGATGGTCTGGATGCAGAAGTGCATCGCTAGGAAACTGACATGCTGCGTCTAAGTGAAATAAAACTGCCCCTCGCCCATAGCGAGAACGAACTAGCCACGGCTATCCTCGCGCGCTTGGCTATTCCTGCAGAGCAACTCATTTCCTACCTTGTATTTAAGCGTGGGGTGGATGCGCGCAAGAAGAACCATATCCTGTACAGCTACACATTGGATGTGACGGTGAGCGATGAAGCTGCGGTGCTGGCACGTTTCAACAACGATCCGCATACCAAACTCGCGCCCGACACTTCCTACCATTTCGTGGCACATGCGCCGCAAGGACTGAATGAGCGGCCCATCGTCATCGGCATGGGGCCGGCTGGATTGTTCGCTGGATTGTTGCTGGCTCAGATGGGTTTTCGCCCGCTGATATTGGAGCGCGGCAAGGCGGTGCGCGAACGCACCCAAGACACTTGGGGCTTGTGGCGCAAAGGCGTGCTCAACCCTGAATCCAACGTGCAGTTCGGCGAAGGTGGTGCCGGTACCTTCTCGGATGGAAAACTGTATAGCCAGATCAAAGACCCGCGCTTTCTGAGCCGCAAGGTGTTGGACGAATTCGTCAAAGCGGGTGCACCTGGTGAAATTTTGTACGAAAGTCATCCGCATATCGGCACCTTCAAGCTGGTCGGCATGGTGGAGAAGATGCGCGC
>JAVHRA010000060.1:0-3248 GCA_036171395.1 Gallionella sp.
TGTTGAGATTGGCCGCGACCAGACGCATCACCATATATTCATAGAGCGCAGCGAGATTTTGTGCCAGTTCGCCGCCCACGTTCTTATCCAAACTGGCATGCAGCCCCTCGCCGATGATGGCGATGGCGTGCGAGATGGCCGCGCCTTTGGCGGCGGTATCTTTGCGCAGTATGCCGTTCTTAGCGTTGGCTACGGCCAGTAGCGCGCCTTGAAATAGCATGGAGATCAGTTTGTGCGGATCGGCGGCGGTCACGCCTGATTCCAGTCCGACTTTGTTGTATGCACTTATTCCTCTAGCGGTGTTCATGATAGGTCCTCGTGCTTATAGTCTAGGAAGTTGTTGACTCAGATAGGTACTAGTTTGGTTCATCTTGGTAAGCAGCACACTGAGTGAACTATATTGGCTACGGTAACGTTTCTCGATAGTAGTCATGCGTACCTCGAGTTTGCCGATCTGGTCATTGATGTTCTTGACCGTGGTATTCAGTCCGCTGGTGCGGTTGCTCAATGCGCCATCGAAGGCCAGCGTGCTCTTGGTGAATGTTTCGAATTGGGTCGCATAGCCGGATGCCGAGTTGAATAAGCTGGCGACATCTGCGTAGTTGCTGGATAGCTTGGTACTGAGTGCTGCACTGTCGGTTTGCATCGTGCCGTCGGCGGTGAAGGTGATACCAATGTCGGCCAAGGTATTAAACACGGCGCCCGTGTTAGCTGCACTGCCAGCGATGCCGCGCATCTGGCTTTGCAAGCTGCGCAGTGTTGCATCGCCTTCCAGCGCCGAGCCAGATTTGTAGGCGGATGAGTTTTTCATCGCACCATATAGTGCGTTGTAAGCCGTGACGAAACCGTTGATGGCGGTCGAGACTGCGGTGGTATCGCGCCCCAGTGTCAATGTTGCGGGGGTAGTGGTGAGCGACTTTATATTCAGCGTCACACCTTGTATTGCGTCGGTGATGGTGTTCGAAGCCTTGCTGATGGCGATACCGTTCACGGAAAAGTTCGCGTTCTGCGCCGCGATGGTCTGATTCAGATGCTGTACAGCGGCTGGATCGTTAGCCAGCAAGGTGTTGAGCGTGCCGTCACCACCGCTGGTGGTGATCTTCAAGCTGTTGTTGGTGCCACTGTTGTCGACGCTCAAAGCGAGGCGAAACGGTGTACCGCTACCATCATTGACCAGCGTTGCGGTCACACCCAACTTGGCCGTGTTAATCGCATCGCGTATGCCGGTGAGGGTGTTGTTGCTGCTGTCTATGGTGATGCTCTGTACGGTTGCTCCGTTGCTGGTAAATGCTGCGCCGCTGTAGCTGCCGTTGGTCAGCGTACCGCCGCTGATGGTGCCGAAATCAAAACTGATGGTGGTGGCCACACCGTCGCTAATCGCGCTGCTGCTACTAGCAGAACCGGCGGTCACCAAGTTCTGCGATTGCGCCAGACTGGTCACCGCCAGAGAATAAGAACCCGCTACCGCCGTACTGTCTGCGGCTGCGGTAAAGATGCTGCTGTCGGATGTGCTGGCTTTGAACACGTTGAAACTGCTGCTGCCAGCATTACCGAGTGCCTGCACTGCGGTCTGGAAGTTGGACACTTGGTTTTTGATCAAACCCAGCGCGGATATTTTGGCATTGGTTGAGCTGATCTTGCTGTTCAGGGTATTGATAGGCTGACGCTCTATGGACATCAAGCCGGTGACAATGGCATTGACGTCCAAACCTGAACTGACCGTTGCAGTGGCTGAGCTAGTTGTGGCCATGAGACTCTCCTTCTATTTCAAGCCTTGCGTTGCAGTAAAGCACCTGCTTGCAACTGCTCTATGGAGCGTGAAATTGCCAGTGCCGCATCGGACGGGAACTGGCTGATGACTTGCCCGGTTTCCGTGTCCGTCATTTTTACCACCGTTGTATGGCTGGCCGCATCCACGCTGAATTCCAAGCTCTGATGTGCTTGGCGCATGGCGTTGTTCATGCTGTCAACCGCACCTTTTAGTTGCGTTTCGCTGGGTCGATTGGGCACGACCACATGCGGATTTCCGGTAACGACTTTGGGCCCATCATTGCTGATGTACCCAGTTGGTTGCGCAACCGGGACTGCGTTGCCTAAATTTTGGATGAGCATTTTGCTTCTCCTTGGATTGATTCTGCCCCGGCTAAATTCAACTCAGCCGAGGCAGGTTGTTACATTAACGCAGCAAAGTCATGACTGACTGAGGAGTCTGATTGGCTTGTGCGAGGACGGCGGTACCGGCTTGTTGCAAGATATTGTTGCGAGTCATCGCAGCGGTTTCCGCAGCGTAGTCAGTATCCATAATGCGGCTGTAAGCGGCCGACAGATTCACCGAAGCGGTCTGCAAGTTAGCCACAGCGGAAGACAATGCGCCCATGTCCGCACCGTAACCGGCACGCGCAGTTGCCACAGCGGTAATGTCGGTATCGAAAGTGGTCGCAGCACCGACACCCGTCAAGCCAGTGACTAAAGTTGGGATGGCGCCGGTAGTCGCATAAGTCGTACCGTTGGAGTTATTTACTACGGTGGTGCCTGATGGGACAGCAGTTAGTCCAGTCAAGGCCAAGATACGGCTGTTTTCCGTGCCGAGTGCAATGGACTCTGCCGAACCTGCGCCTTTAGTTTGCACCGCGATTTCACGCATACGTTGCAAGTTTTCGTTGACTTGGCTTAACAGGCCGTCAGCGGTTTGGGCATTGGAGATACCATCATTGGCAGTACGGATCGCCATATTGGTACCACGGATCTGTGAGTCGATGCCCATCGCGACAGCCATACCAGTCGCATCATCCTTGGCGCTGTTGATGCGCAAACCGGAAGACAAACGCGCCTGAGCAGTCTGCAACGCATTAGCCGACTTGTTCAGAGCTGAACCGGCGAAGAGTGCGGCTACGTTGGTGTTGATGACTTGTGCCATGATGATTCTCCTAATAACTGATTGGTATTTGCGGCGTTATTGCTGCCGTTCACTTTGGTTTGTGTGTTGCTTATCAACCGCCGTTGTTTTAGTTATCGGTAACTTGTTCGCAATCTTTAGTGAATTTTTTAGATTTCTTAAAAATTATTTATCTACGTTTTTGCCTGCATCCACCAAGCCGGACGGGTACATCGTTGCAGATGTACCCGTCTGATCTCGTGGCCGGGGAAGAGGATTAGGATTAACCAACAACATCACACTCCCAGCTATTCGATACCCCGGCTAAATTCAACTCAGCCGAGGCAGGTTGTTACATTAACGCAGCAAAGTC
>JAVHRA010000060.1:3348-3904 GCA_036171395.1 Gallionella sp.
CGTTATTGCTGCCGTTCACTTTGGTTTGTGTGTTGCTTATCAACCGCCGTTGTTTCAGTTATCGGTCCATATCGGGAAATCTTTAATTGTTTGTGTATAAAATCTTCAGACCGCCATGCGCTGTTTTTAGAGCGCGACCTTGACCTGATTCTTGCCGGCTTGTTTGGCCTTGTACATCGCGTTGTCTGCACGAGCTATCAGATCATCCTGCGTCTCTTCTGCGCCGCGTAAAGCGACCCCCGCACTGAACGTGACCAGAATGCGATCGTTGCCGTGCAGGAAAAATTTCTTGGTCAGTTCGCGTTGCAATCTGACGATGGTTTGTTCTGCTTCCTCGATACCAGTGTCGGGCAAGACGATAACGAATTCTTCGCCACCGTAACGTGCTACCACGTCGCTAGGGCGTAAGGAGTCTTTGATTACCGTGGTGAGGTGAATCAACGCTTGATCGCCGGCCTGATGGCCCATGGTGTCATTGAGGCGTTTGAAGTTGTCTATATCGAGCAGCGCCACGCAGATGGGCGAGCTGTTGCGTTGTGCGCGGGTGGATTCGCGG
>JAVHRA010000061.1:0-1309 GCA_036171395.1 Gallionella sp.
CGCCGATCAAGATCATCAGATATTCAGACATCATCGCGCCTTAGCAAAATAGGCGCGGATTATCCACCGATTCAATATTCACTTCAATGAATGCATAGATATATTGATATAACTAGCAGTTTGCATACCGCTGTTGCTTAGTGCTTGATGCGATAGACCTTATCAAGAAGGTGGTTGCATAGGACTAGACCTGGATTTTTTGTAAGTTTCAGGTAAGGGCGCGTGCTGGCGCGACACGCTGCGCTGCCAATCGTGTCAGTGCGGTAAACGACCAGCCGAACAGCTTTGGGCAGCGCGGGCGTAATGAGAATACCAATGGCCTTGCACGAGAGTACCTGCCGAAAGGGCGCGACATGAGCGAATTCTCGCTGGCTGATCTGAACGTGATTGCGTGGCAACTAACTACCCGTCCACGCCAGTCACTCTGTTGCCAATGTCCGGTCGAGTTGTTTATGCCAGACGCTTTTGACTTTAAGCTACATCACGTAGCACTTTTTGCACTTGGTGCTTGAAACCGGCAATCATTGAAATAAGAATGGCTCCCCCAATGTTAGGGGGAGCCATTCTTATTTGCGTAGCGAGTTATTCTTTGATGGCTTCGACCGGGATGGTCAACGTCACTTCATCACTCACGTAAGGCGCGTACTTGCCCGCATTGAACTCGGTGCGCTTGATGGTGGTGGTGGCAGTCACACCGCAAGCATCTTTCTTCAGCATGGGATGAGGCATACACAGATAGGAATTAACGGTCAGACTGACCGGTCTGGTGATGCCCTTGATGGTCAGGTCGCCATTCACCGCTACCAGCTTTTCGCCATCGAACTTGAAGTCATTGGACTTGAACGTGATGGTGGGAAATTTTGCCGTGTCGAGTAGACCTTCGCCCTGGATATGGCCGTTGAACAGCGTCGAACCGGTGTTGACTGAAGTGGTGTCGATGACGATGTCCGCCGAGCCGCTATGGGCGACGCGGTCCAGTACGATCTTGCCGCTGGTCTTGTCGAAACGGCTCAGCTGCATCGAGTAACCCAGATGACTGTATTCGAAACGCGGCAGGGTATGGTTGGGTTCGAGGTTGTAGGTTTCGGGCGCGGCATACGCGGTAGTGGCGAATGCGGCAGCGAGGGTAAGGGCGACGAGTCTTTTCATGGTGATGCTCCTAATGGATAAGGTTGGGTGGTGTGGACTACTTGCTGCTTGCTACAAAATGAAAGTTGATGCTGACTTCATTGGCGACGGTGGAGAGGTCTGCCCATAATCCTTCGCCGATGGCGTAATCGAGTCGTTTGATGGTGAGTACGCCATCGAA
>JAVHRA010000061.1:1409-3902 GCA_036171395.1 Gallionella sp.
ATAATCCTTCGCCGATGGCGTAATCGAGTCGTTTGATGGTGAGTACGCCATCGAAACTGGCAACGTCGCCTTGTTGTTTGACCGTGAACGGCGCTGTCACATCCATCGTCTTGCCTTTGATGGTGAGTTTGCCTTGTGCCTGATAGCGATCAGCGCCCAACGCTTTGATGCTCTCGGAGACGAAGTGTGCTTGTGGGTAGCGCTTGGTATCGAACCACAGCCTACCCAACACTTCCTCATCGGCATCGCTGTTGCCGGTGTCTATGCTGGACAGATCGATGTCTATCTTGGCCTGTCCGCTTGCGGGTTTAGCCGGGTCGAAGCGTGCGGCGATGTTGAATTTAGCGAACCTTCCCTGGAGCGGTACGTTCATCTGTTTGTAGCCAAACACCATCGTGCTTTTATTTAGCTGCACCCCACTGAATTCCAGTGCCTGTGCCGTGGTGCAAGCCAGCAGCGCGGCCAGACCTAGAAATTTTGTAAGTTTCATCGCACTCTCCTTTTTAATAAGGGCAACATGCGCGCGAGGGTGTCGTCGCGGTCGAAGAAGTGGTGTTTGATGACGGCGGCCAGATGCAGGGCGACGAGCAACAGCAGGGTGTAGCCGAGTAACTCATGTGTGGTGCCCAATATCTTGCCCAAGGCTTTGTCCTTGGCGACCAGATCGGGGAGTTGTATCAATCCTAGATAAACCACCGGCACACCCTTGGCCGAGCTCATCAGCCAGCCGCTCAGCGGGATGCACAACATCAACACATAGAGCAAGTGATGCACGCCGTGCGCGGCACGCTGTTGCCATAGCGGCAGGTGGGCTTGCAGTGCGGGCGGTTGGTGGCCGATGCGCCAAGCCAGCCGTGCCAACGCTAGCAGCAACACCGTCACGCCTATCCATTTGTGATAGCTGTAGAGCTGCAATTTGAGCGGTGACAGTTGCAGGTCAGTCATATACATAGCCAGCGGGAAGGTGCACAAAATTAGCAGTGCGGTCAGCCAATGCAAAACAATAGCGGGGCGTGTGTACGTGTTGTTCATCGTGGTCACTCCGGGGTGGTGCGAACGGTGTCGAAGGCATTACGCAGCTCGCTCAGGTTGGCGGTCAGCGCATCGATCTGGGCTACGTTGAGGCGGGCAAATACAGGCTCTAGATGCGCTAGGTGCGCCGGGAAAATGCGCGCGAACAGATGCTCACCCTGCTTGGTCAGTCGGATGTGTTGGCAACGTCCATCCGTGGTTGATGCGCTGCGTGACACCAAGGCCTTGTCTATCAATCTGTCCACCACCCCGGTCAGTGTGCCTTTGGTGATGAGCGTTTTTTCACCCAGCTCCTTGGGCGACATACCTTCGGTGTTGCCTAGCGTAGCTATGATGTCGAACTGCGGGGGGGTCAGGCCGATGCTGCGGATGTGGCTAGCGGAATACCTCTCGAACGCCTGGAAGGTGTCGGAGAGTTCGCGTAGCAGCGGTAGGAATTTCTTGCTCAGCATGATGATAAATTGTTAGTTCTAGTTAGGACTAACTATAGTTCTAGCTAGAACTAGTTGTCAAGTGGTGAGTGAGAGAGAAGCGGGTAGTGGGGGCTACTTCACACGCAGGCACGTTGGGCCGTCCCACGCCCGATTTATATTTCTATCCTAGTGCCCATCTCGATAACGCGATTGGCCGGGATCTTGAAGAAGTCCGCCGCGTTCATGGCATTCTTGGACAGACCGAGGAACAAGCGGCAACGCCATTGCGCCATTTTGGTCTTGCTGCTGATGATGATCAGGGCGCGCGAGATAAAGAAGGTGGTGGCCATCATATCGAAGGGCAGGCCTTCCTTGCCACACAGTTCCAGCGCAGCCGGAATGTCGGGGGTCTCCATAAAACCGTAGAACAGCTTGATACGATAAAAACCATGGCCCAAGTCTTTGATGAGCAGACGATTGCCTGCGGTCACATAAGGTTTGTCCTCGACGATGACGGTGAGCAGGATGTTGCGTTCATGCAGCACCTGATTGTGCTTGAGGTTATGCATCAGCGCCGAAGGTGCGCCTTCCAGTTCGCTAACCATAAACACTGCCGAGCCGCTCACTCTGGGCGTTTCCACGGTGCCGTCTATAACTACCGAGACTGGGATGCTCATGCGCTTGACTGCGGCCAGCAGCAGATGGCGGCCACGTTGCCAAGTCGTGAGTACGGTGAATGACAGCGCGGCAATGCCCAACGGAAACCAGCCGCCCTGCGGAATCTTGATGGCGTTGGCGGCGAAGTAGGTCAGATCGACGCTGAGCAACACGCCCAGCAAAGGCAGGCTTTTGTACCACGGCCAGCGCCAGCCCAGCACCATTACATAGCCTATCAGCACAGTGGTGATGGACATGGTGCCGGTGACAGCGATGCCGTAAGCGGCGGCCAGATTGCTGGAACTTTGAAAAGTGAACACCAGATAGATGACAGCGATATAGAGCGACCAGTTGGTGAGCGGCACATAGATCTGTCCGCGCGCCAAACCCG
>JAVHRA010000062.1:0-3860 GCA_036171395.1 Gallionella sp.
GAGTGGAGCGCTTCGGTAGAATGCCGCTCTTTCGCGAGTAGGTAAATGATGATGGTCGCAAAATCACAAAAAGCACTGGGCTTCGAGGCGGCGATGACTGAATTGGAGACGTTGGTCGCTGACATGGAGGCGGGCAAGCTGTCTTTGGAAGAGGCGCTGGGCGCCTATAAGCGTGGCGCTGAGCTGTTGGCGTTTTGCCGTACTCGTTTGGACGATGCGCAACAACAGGTGCGTGTGCTGGAAGAGGGCGTGCTAAAAGATTTCGAGGCGGGACAGAATTAATGAGTATCGATTTTCAAAGCTGGACCAATCATCACTTAACGCGCTTCGAGTCTGTATTAAGCGCTCTGTTGCCCTCGTCCGATGTGGCACCGCAACGCCTGCACCATGCTATGCGTTACGCGGTGTTGCAGGGCGGCAAGCGCGTGCGGCCTTTGCTGGCTTTTGCCGCAGCGGAGTTGGTCGGCGCCGAATTATCGCGTGCCCATATCGCTGCCGCCGCCGTTGAACTTATCCATGCCTACTCGTTGGTGCATGATGACATGCCGTGCATGGACGATGACGTGTTGCGTCGCGGCAAGCCGACCTGTCATGTGCAGTACGACGAAGCAACTGCGCTGTTGGTAGGCGACAGCCTGCAGACTTTGGCCTTCCAGTTATTGTCAGAGCACAAACTTAATGATGATGGCGCGCGCCAGTTGGAGATGATTAAGCTGCTGGCGCAGGCGAGTGGTTCGCGCGGCATGGCAGGTGGTCAGGCTATAGACTTGGACAGCGTGGGCAAGTCACTCACCGTGCCCGAATTGGAATTCATGCATATTCACAAGACTGGCGCGTTAATACGTGCCGCTATCCTGTTGGGTGCGCAGTGCGGTGCCGTCACGCCCGTGCAGTTGGCGAAGTTGGATCATTACGGAAAATGTGTGGGGCTGGCTTTTCAGGTGGTGGACGATGTGCTCGACACGGAAGCGGATACTGCGACGTTGGGTAAAACTGCGGGCAAAGACGCCGATCATGATAAGCCGACCTATGTGACTCTGTTAGGCGTGCAAGCCGCGCGTGCGATGGCGCAACAGCTACATCAAGACGCGCTAGACAGCTTGATCGAATTTGGTGTCGCAGGTCGGCGTCTGCGTGAATTGGCCGACTTCATTGTGTTGCGTAAATACTGATAGCGAACTGAGTTCGCTAGTCTTGTGATCTGGAAGCAATAGAAACCGAATGTATACATTGTTAAACACCATCAACAGTCCCGCCGACTTGCGTAATCTGGAGCGTCAGCAGTTACCGCAGTTGGCGATGGAGCTGCGCGAGTTCCTGGTCGAATCGGTGAGCAAGACGGGCGGGCATCTTTCTTCCAATCTGGGCACTGTGGAACTTACCATCGCACTGCACTACATGTTCGATACTCCTGAAGATCGATTGGTGTGGGATGTGGGTCATCAGACTTATGTGCACAAGATTCTGACCGGTCGCCGTGTAGCAATGGGCACTTTGCGCATGGCGGGCGGTATCGCCGGCTTCCCCAAGCGTGAAGAGAGTGAGTACGACACCTTCGGTACGGGACATTCCAGCACTTCTATCAGTGCCGCGTTGGGCATGGCTGTCGCCGCACAGTTGAGCGGTAGTGAGCGTCGTGCGGTCGCCATCATAGGTGACGGTGCGATGACCGGTGGTATGGCTTTCGAGGCATTGAACAACGCCGGTGCGATGGACGCTAATCTGCTGGTGGTGCTCAACGACAATGATATGTCGATTTCCAAGCCGGTCGGCGCGCTGAATAACTATTTGGCCAAGCTGATGTCGGGACGTTTTTACTCTTCGGTGCGCAGCACCGGGGAAAAAGCCCTACGCGGCATTCCCACCGTGCACGAGTTTGCCAAGCGCGCCGAGGAGCATGTCAAAGGTATGGTTACGCCCGGCACTTTGTTCGAAGAGTTCGGCTTCAACTATATCGGCCCTATCGATGGGCATGACATCGATGTGCTGCTGGATACGCTGAGCAACATTCGCAAGCTGGAGGGCCCGCAGTTTTTGCATATCGTCACGCAAAAAGGCAAGGGTTATGACAAGGCTGAAGCTGACTGCCTGCTTTATCACGGCGTGAGCAAGTTCGATCGAACTCAGGGCATCGTACCTAAGCCCGCCGAGATCGATGCTGCTGGGCAAGCGAGCCTGCCCACCTATACGCAGGTGTTCGGCCAGTGGTTATGCGATATGGCGCTGATGGACGAACGCGTGGTTGGTATCACACCTGCGATGTGCGAAGGCTCAGGGATGCAGGAGTTCGCCGCGCGCTTTCCTAAGCGCTATTTCGATGTGGGGATCGCCGAACAACACGCGCTGACTTTCGCCGCAGGTATGGCGTGCGATGGCAGCAAGCCGGTGGTGGCGATCTACTCAACTTTCTTGCAGCGTGCCTACGATCAACTCATTCATGACATCGCGATCCAAAATCTGCCGGTGTTGTTGGCTATTGACCGTGGCGGACTAGTGGGCGCGGACGGCGCGACCCATGCGGGCAGTTTTGATTTGAGCTATCTGCGTTGTATCCCCAATATGACGGTGATGACGCCAGCCGACGAAAACGAATGTAGGCAGATGTTGTATACCGCGATGCAGCTCGACACCCCGACGGCCGTGCGTTATCCGCGCGGTAAAGGTCCGGGCGTGTCTATTCAGCAGGCTATGGTTGCATTGCCGGTAGGCAAGGCGGAAGTGCGTCGCAGCGGTAAGCGTGTTGCCATCTTGGCTTTTGGTTCTATGCTAGCGCCCAGCCTCCAAGCTGCCGAGACTTTGGATGCCAGCGTGGTGAACATGCGCTATGTCAAACCGTTGGATGTGGAAATAGTCAGCCGCATGGCGCGTGAGCACGATCTGCTGGTTAGTGTGGAAGAGAACGTCATACAAGGTGGCGCGGGCAGTGCGGTCGCCGAATGTCTGAGTCGACTGGGTCTGCGCACGCCATTATTACAACTAGGTCTGCCCGACACCTTTATCGAACAGGGCGATCCTGTGCAGATGCTGGTTGCTTGTGGTTTGGATGGTAAAGGTATCAGCGCCTCCATCTTGGCTAAATTGGTTGAGTAAATTTGTCGGGATTGGATATAATTGCCCCCTGCCCGTAGCCCGAATAGGAAGTCTGTCATGAATAGCCCAGAAAAGAATCTCATCCCCGACGTGCAAAGCTCTGCCGATGTGCGTCATATCGCGATCAATCGTGTCGGCATCAAAGGTATCCGCCATCCGGTTAAGGTCAAGGACAAGAGCGTGGGTGTGCAGCACACCATTGCCACCTTCAATATGTACGTGCATCTGCCGCACAATTTTAAAGGCACGCACATGTCGCGTTTCGTCGAAATATTGAACGAGCACGAGCGCGAGATTTCGGTGGAATCGTTCGAGTCTATCTTGAGCGAAATGGTGGTGCGCCTAGAAGCTCAGTCCGGTTATATCGAGATGAACTTCCCGTATTTCGTCAACAAGACCGCACCCATCTCGGGCGTGCAGAGTCTGCTCGATTACGATGTGACCCTGATAGGTGAGATCGTCGAAGGTAAAGCCAGCGTAACCATGAAGGTGTTGGTGCCGGTCACTAGTCTTTGCCCTTGCTCCAAGAAGATATCCGAGCGCGGTGCGCATAATCAGCGTTCCCATGTCACTTTGACCTTGCGTACCAATTCCTTTATATGGATAGAAGACGTGGTACGCATCGCCGAGGAACAAGCTTCTTGTGAGTTGTATGGTTTGCTCAAACGTCCCGATGAGAAATACGTCACCGAGCGCGCTTACGACAATCCCAAATTTGTCGAGGACATGGTGCGCGACGTGGCGGCAGTACTGAATGCCGATAAGCGTAT
>JAVHRA010000063.1:0-3835 GCA_036171395.1 Gallionella sp.
AGCGCGTAAATCAATTACTATCGTTGCTGGTTCCGGTGAACGATATTAACCGGGCGGCGGGGAACTGGGGGACGGCAGCGCCGTCACTTTCAAATTCATAGAGTTATCCCGCAGGAACATGCCTATAAGACACCCAACTCCAAATCGCGCAAGCGGCGAAGTATATTCATAATGAATGGTTTAAGCAAAGACTCTGTCACATTTTTAGAGATCGACGAAGGCGGTGCGGATCAGCGTATCGACAACTTCCTCTTTAAGCACTTAAAAGGCGTACCTAAGAGCCATATCTACCGCATCTTGCGCGGCGAGGTGAGGGTCAATAAAAAGCGTATCGACCAGACCTATCGCCTGCAATTGGGCGATACTTTGCGCATTCCGCCGATACGTGTCGCGGAGAAGGCCGAAGTTCAAGAAACTTATATACCGCCAGTCGAGTTTCCCATCATTTATGAAGACGATGCACTGGTTGTCCTCAACAAACCCTCGGGAGTCGCGGTGCATGGTGGTAGCGGGGTGAGTTTCGGGGTTATCGAACAGATGCGTAGAGCCCGACCCCAAGCCAAGTTTTTAGAACTAGTGCATAGGCTAGATAGAGAAACCTCGGGCGTGTTACTGCTGGCTAAGAAGCGCTCTGCTTTGACGGCCATGCACGAAATCATGCGCGAGGGTAATAGCGATAAGCGCTATTTTGCCTTGGTGCTAGGGCAGTGGCACAACACTCGCCAGCACGTCAAACTGCCGCTGTATAAGTTTGATACCCCGCAGGGCGAGAAGCGTGTGATGGTAAGAGAAGACGGTCAGGCTTCGCACACCATCTTCAATCTACACAAGAGTTGGCCCGAGTTCAGCTTACTGGAAGCCGAGCTCAAGACCGGAAGGACGCATCAGATCCGCGTGCATCTTTCTCATTTGGGTTTTCCGATTGCCGGCGATGACAAATATGGCGACTTTGCTGTGAATAAAGTGCTGATGAAAAAGGGACTTAAGCGTATGTTTTTGCATGCCCATAGCATCGCTTTCGCTCATCCTTTGACGGGTGAGGCTTTACAGTTGCATGCGCCTTTGCCGCCCGATCTGCAAGGTTTTTTGGATAGACTGGATTCGGTGCAGAACTAAGCTTTGCTCGCTATTTGCCGATAGCAGAGATGTATAAACCACTTTTCTTTAGGAGAGTGTGATGCGTATCGATAATCAACCACCCCCCATCAGCACCGGCAAAGAGCGCCGCGTGGTGCAAGGTTTGAGCGCAGTTTATGGCGTCAAACCGGTGACGGTAGAGGAGAAGCTCCCCGCTGATGAATCGCAACGGCGCGATGTTCCCGCTGCGCCTTCATCCGCTGTTGAACATCGAAGCGATGCGCAGGACAGGCGCAAGCTGTGTCGGCGTGTGAGCAAACAAGCGGTGTTGATCGAGCTGCGCTCCGGCGTGGATAGGCGCAAGCACGATCAGCGCGATGGCGATGTGCGTATCCATATCGATGCGCAGGCATGAGTCTAGTTGCCTGCGTAGGTCGCTGTTTTAAGCGTAATATGCGGCTAGTCGAAGTCGCCCTCCCAACATTGAAGAGAACAGTGCATTGAACAACGTCAGCTTTGCCGATCTGGATCTGGCACCGGAAATCCTCAAGTCGCTCACCGAATCAGGTTATCTCACCCCCACACCGATACAAGCCCAAGCCATTCCCAAGGTTTTGCAAGGCCATGATTTGATGGCGGGCGCGCAGACCGGCACTGGCAAAACCGCCGCTTTTGCCCTGCCCGTATTGCAAAAACTGTTGCCTTTTGCCAGCAGCAGCACCTCACCGGCACGCCATGCGGTGCGCGCGCTGATCTTGGTGCCCACGCGTGAGCTGGCGATACAAGTGGAAGCCAGCGTTCAATCCTATGCCAAACATACGCAGCTGCGCTCGCTGGTGGTGTACGGCGGGGTGGACATCAGGACACAGACTCCCGCGCTCAAGGCCGGGGTGGAGATATTGGTGGCGACGCCGGGGCGTTTGTTGGATCACATCGAGATGAAATCGGTACAGCTCAACCAAGTGCAGATGCTGGTGCTGGACGAGGCCGATCGCATGCTGGATATGGGCTTTATGCCCGACCTGCGCCGCATCCTCGCGCTGTTGCCCAAGGCCAGACAGAACCTGATGTTCTCCGCCACCTTCTCCGGCGAGATCAAGAAGCTTTCCGAAGAGTTCCTCAAAGCACCTGTCCTGATCGAAGTGGCGCGCAGTAACGCCACAGCAGAGAACGTGGTGCAGAAAGTCTATCTGGTTGGCCATGAAGACAAGCATGCCTTGCTGGCGCAGTTGCTGCGCGGCAGCGATGCCACCCAAGCCATCGTGTTCACCAAGACCAAACTGACCGCCAGTCGTCTGGCGCGTCAGTTGCAGCGCGAAGGCGTCGCGGCCGATGCTATCCACGGTGACAAGACCCAACTGGAACGCATACAAGCCTTGGACGCTTTCAAGTCCGGCAAGGTGAGCGTGTTGATTGCCACCGACGTGGCCGCGCGCGGTTTGGATATCGACCATCTGCCCATGGTCATCAACTACGAGATACCCCATGCACCGGAAGACTATGTGCATCGCATCGGACGTACCGGCAGAGCCGGCGCATCTGGCACCGCCATCTCCTTGGTGGCCCCCGAAGAAGAACGCTATTTGCAAGAGATCGAGAAGCTGATCAAGCGCGAAATTCCTAAAGAGACCAGCAACCTTACGCCCACTCCCGCACATGCCCATGCACCCCGAGCCGAACACCACGAGCGCAGCTTTGCATCACATCCCGTCAGCAAACACCCCAGCCGTGACGCTTGGTTCGATAAGCCTTATGAACCGAGCGTGCGCAGCACACCCATCCCAGCCGTAGAACCAACAGTCAGCAGACCCAAGACCCAGATGCCCGCCTTGTTTATGCGGCGCAAACCCGATAAAGCTGCTTAAGCAGATACTCCTCAGAAACTTCAATTTCTAGGAATTTCCTGAGGTTCAACTAGCTAACGGCTGACTATACTTGCGGCGCAAGGCGTGTGGGTTTGATAAGGAGCGGATGCTACGATGCTAGACCTGACCCCGATTTTTATTTTGATTTTCCCTAATTTTTGAAAGGAGCAAGAATGAAAAAAGCTATCGCAGTCGTTATGGTTCTCACGGCATCACTTCTTGCCGGCTGCGCTACGACTGAATACAAAGCCTATGAAGGAAAGGGCGATGTGATCGACGGTAAAGGAGGAACGAAGGTTGTCGTTGACGGCATGGCGATATGGGATAACGGGGAGCCCCCGCGCAAATTCAAAATACTTGGCATCATTGACGATCAACGACCGGGTGGGCTTATTCCGATGGCGCAGCTTCGCGGTGATATGGTCAAGAAGGCCCGAGAGGCAGGAGGAGACGCAATCATTAAACTGAATAGTGTCTCGCAAATCGCTGGTTATTACACAAGTGGCTCTGCGTCGGCCTATGCCTATGGCAATTCAGCTACCGCCTATGGCTCATCAACCACCATGCCAGTTCGTCGCAACTTAGCTAGGTTTGCAGTCATCAAATATGCCGAGTAGACGAAGCTAAAAGAGCTGAAAAAGCTACAAAAAGCTAAACGGTCAGACTCGAATTCATTTCTGGGTTGTTGTGAATTTCATCCTGCAGGACTGGTTGAGCAACGTGCTACCTATCTTTGACTAGGTAGGGCGCAGGACTCCACTCAAGCTTCAACAGCCTCGGCTACCTCTCCCTAAACTGTGGGAATCTTTATGCAAAAGCATAGTGAGGCCGACCTTAACTCGCGTAAGCCGCAGTCATGGCGGCGATCATGTAGGCGTGGTCATGGGCTCCGG
>JAVHRA010000064.1:0-3834 GCA_036171395.1 Gallionella sp.
CCTCCAACCTGATGACGCATCACGGCGTGGCACTTTCCGAAGCGATGGCGTTCGGCCTGTCGTCCGCCCTCTCGTTCGCCTACTTGCCGTTCGTCAAAATCACCGGCTTCCCACTCATTGCTTACCGCATGCCACCCAAGTTCATCATCAAGGGCATGCGCAAACCGTTTCAGACGCAATTCCGTTTCGAAACCTTTCGTGCGCCCGCTGCCGGGATGCGCAGACTGGATGAATTGCTGGCGCAGGGCAAAGTGGTCGGGCTACAGACTTCGGTGTTCTGGCTGCCCTATTTCCCCGAGAACATGCGCTTCCATTTCAACGCGCACAACCTGCTGGTATACGGCAAGGAAGGCGATGACTATCTAATCAGCGACCCGGTGGCGGAACTGCCGCAACGCTGTGCCAGTGCCGACCTGCAACGCGCGCGTTTCGCCAAAGGCGCGCTCGCCCCCAAGGGCTTGCTGTATTACCCGGAAGGCATAGGCCGCACCACCATCACGCCGGGAGCCGTCAAGCAGGCCATCACCAAAACCACCCGCATCATGCTCGGTCCCATCCCCATCATCGGCGTGCGCGGCATGCGCATGTTAGCGAACAAGGTGGCCAAGCTGGACACCTCCGAACTCAGCCTCAACTACGTCGGCCATATCGTGCGTATGCAGGAAGAAATCGGCACTGGCGGCGCGGGCTTCCGTTTCCTGTATGCCGCGTTCCTGCAAGAAGCAGCGCAGATCACCGGCATCGCGGAACTCGACACCTTGTCGGAGCGCTTGAACGAGATCGGCGACGGCTGGCGCGAGTTCGCGCTCAAGGCGGCGCGCATGATCAAAGGCCGCGAAGCCTTCGACCCCAAACGCTTGGGCGAGATGTTGCGCGGCCAAGCCGAAGGCGAGACGGAATTCTTCCGCGCCCTGAAGCGCGCGGTGGCCTGATGCTGTCAATACGCGAGCTGGGTTTCCGCTATCCCGGCGCACCCGCCGCCGCACTGGCTGGCGTGTCGTTCGATGCCGTGCGCGGCGAGATACTGGGCTTGTTGGGGCCCAACGGCGCAGGCAAGACCACGCTCATCGCCCACCTCTCGGGACTGCTGGCAATACAGCACGGCGACATCAGTGTAGATGGTCAGCCGCTCTCGCTGCAACGCACCCAAGACCCGACCCGCATCGCCGTCGCCCCGCAGGAATACGCCTTCTATCCCAGTCTCACTGTGGTCGAAAATCTCGCCTGTTTCGCTGGCGTGGGCGGTTTGTCCGGTAGCGAAAAAACCTCGCGTATCGCCGAATCGCTGGCCTTCGCGCAACTGGAGCGTTTTGCCGGCGTGCGCGCCGAGCGGCTGTCCGGCGGACTCAAGCGACGGCTCAATCTCGCCATCGCTTTGTTGCATCGCCCCGAACTGCTGTTGTTCGACGAGCCCACCGTCGGGGTCGATCCGCAATCGCGCGCCTTCATCCTAGAGGCGGTCAAAAAACTGGCCGAGCAGGGCTGCGCGGTGATCTACACCTCGCACTACATGGAAGAAGTCGAAGCCATCGCGCACCGCGTCGTCATCCTCGATCAGGGACGCGTATTGGAACAAGGCGCGCTGGGCGACTTGCTGGGCGCGGGTAGCACGCAATTGCAACTCGCGGTGGAAGGCGACGCGACAGACCGCTTGCACACCTTATTATCGCCCTTCGGGGGCGTCGTCCAGCAAGGGGCAGGCATACAACTGACGCTGACTTCGCGACACGATTTCGCGGCGGCGATCGCGGTGGTGCAAGCCGCCGGACTGGTGGTCAGCCACGCGCATTTCGGCCACGCCGATCTGGAACAATTGTTCATGTCACTCACGCGCCGCTCTTTACGGGACTGAATATGCTGCTAGCCAATAAATTTCTGGCCCTGATAAAAAAAGAACTGCTCGCTTTGTCGCGCGACATCCACGGCATGGGCGCTTTGTTCATCATGCCCATGGTATTCATCGTCGTCATGTCGATGGCACTCAAAGACGTGTACACACTACCAACCACCAGCTTGAAGTATGCGGTGCTGGATCAGGACTCGGGCAAGGCTGCCAACAAATTGCTGGAACACTGGGCGGCCGATCACGGTGCGGCCCAAACCCTGCCGCAAGATTGGCGTGACGAGGTACGTGCTGGTCGTTTGAAATATGTGCTGTTGATCGAAGCGGGCTTCTCGCAGGCGATGGACAAACCCAACAAAAAATCCACCGCACAAGTGCGCCTGCTCACCGAGCCGGGACTGGACAACGGCGTGTTCGAGACCAACCGCATGCGACTGGTCGCCATCGTGACGCAGTTACGCACCGAGGGTCTGCTGGCGCGACTGCCCGCCAAAATCGATACGACCGCGTTGAACGAAACTGTACCCGTGGCGGCGGAACGCCTCACCAGCGGGCCACGTCCGACGGCGGTGCAGCAGAACGTGCCCGCCTGGCTGGTGTTCGGTATGTTCTTCGTGGTCGCATCCATCGCTGGACTGTTCGTCGAAGAACGCGCCTGCGGCGCACTGGCGCGCTTGCGCAGCATGGGCGTGCAACCCTGGCAATTGATCGTGAGCAAGATCGCCCCCTATCTGTTGGTCAACGGCGTACAGGCCGCACTGATGCTGGCGGTAGGCGTGTGGCTGATGCCACTGATCGGCGGAGAAGGCTTGTCGCTCAAGGGCGTGGACTGGTCGGCGTTGCTGCTGATGCTGTTCGCCATCAGCCTGGCCGCCGTCAGTCTGGCACTGGCGGTCGCCTGTCTAGTCAACACCCACGCGCAAGCAGCGACGCTCGGGCCAATACTCAACGTGCTGATGGCCGCACTGGGCGGCGTGATGGTGCCGCTGTTCGTGATGCCCACCGTGATGCAAAAAATCGCCGCCTATTCACCGATGAATTGGGGTCTGGAAGGACTTCTAGATGTGTTGTTGCGCAGCGGCGGCATCACCAGCATCCTGCCCGAAGTGGGCAGATTACTGGGCTTCGCCACGCTGATGCTGGCACTCGCCTTTATGCTATTCAGACGGCGAATCTAAGGGTGTCCTGAATTCACTGTTGCAACACTCTCTAGTAATAAGCACTTTATCTTTGCAAGATAAAAACACTCAGTTTGCTGGTCAAGAGTCAGCCAGATACCGCGACGGTAAGGTACCTCTTATTGCAGATATGTCATTCCGAGCCAATAATTGTTTGAGTATGACTTATACGGACTACGCATTACAGAATGCGTTTACTGATTGCTCAGTGCTACCGAAGGAATTTTTTCATCCGAAAAATATACGCGCAGCGGATACACTGAAACTGGCTTCCACTTCTCTTGGGCAACGAGCCACTTCGTAACGAATTCTTCCACGGTTTTTCGGGCTTCATTTCGTTGCAAGTCAATATACTGCTGCGATATTGACTTGCAAGCTAAGATAAGATTGGAGTAACTGTTTTAAGCAGCTCATCAATTTTTTTCTGGCCATTAACTACAGACCAAATCCCTGAAGAGTCACTAACAAGCTGCGTAGTATCAATTGCGACCGGAAGTGATGGATTTACAGCAGGGGCAACCACTAAAATTGCGTGGTCCTTTAATGTAAACGTCCACTCAGGAGCTAACTCAATATGATATCGATAGGCCACTGGCACTCTAATACGTGCGGTGGTTTTACTAATTCTATGGCCAAAGATTGTATTGATGGTACTTGACTCAAAATGCTCCGTAACCAGCACCTTTGATACCTCCAATAGCCCTCCTTTGGTGTGCATAACTATTGGCTGATCTATCGTATACGAGTGAATATCATATCGCATTTGTAACTGCGCGCTTAAGCAGTTCGATTTTCTCTTGATTGATAGTGTAA
>JAVHRA010000065.1:0-1570 GCA_036171395.1 Gallionella sp.
ACGCGTACCGGAACTTGCTTGTTGCCGATGATGGGCGCGGTGGCGATCAGCGCGAGAATGCGTGTCAGCGGGTAGATCAGCGCGACTAGCCAGGCATCGAGTTGGGCACTAGTGAAGCTGATCATGGCCGTTAACCTATCATCCAAGGGATGTTGCCGAACAAGCGCTGCACATAGTCCACCAGCGTGCCTATCATCCAGCCGCCGCTCAGCATCAACACCAGAAACAAGCCGAGCAGTTTGGGGATGAACGACAGCGTCATCTCATTGATCTGGGTGGCCGCCTGAAAGATGCTGACCACCAGACCGATCACCAATGCGGTAAGCAACAGCGGTGCAGAGATCATCAGCGTGATCTGCATCGCTTGTTGCGCCAAGGTCATGACCGATTCGGGGCTCATGAGCATCTCCCAAAATTCATTTTTTTGGCGAATCGCGGTGTCGCGTGCTTGCTCATTCCTAGTCTATCTATTCGATATGCCCGCGTCATTCGCTGCGCGGCTCCTTGCGCTTCATCCAAAAACTCTGAATTTTTTGCGATGCTTTTCATTTCAGGTGTAAAAACTTTGTGCCAGTGAGCCGATCAACAGATTCCAGCCATCGGCCAAGACGAACAGCATGATCTTGAACGGCAATGAAATCACCGAGGGCGAGACCATCATCATGCCCATCGACATCAGCACGCTGGCGACCACGATGTCGATGATGAGGAAGGGAATGAACACCACGAAGCCGATTTGGAAAGCGGTCTTTAGTTCGCTGATGACATAGGCGGGCACTAGGATGCGCAACGGCACTTCATCGGCGCTTTGCAATGGTTCGCTGTTGGAAATCTTTACGAACAAGGCGAGATCGGCCTCGCGGGTCTGGCGCAACATAAAAGCTTTGAGTGGCACGATGCCTTTGTCAGCGGCTTGTTGCAGCGTGATCTTGTTCTCGCTGTAGGGCAGATAGGCATCCGCGTAAATCTTGTCCAGCACCGGCGACATGACGAAAAAAGTGAGGAACAAGGCCAAGCCGATCAGCACTTGATTGGGCGGCGCGGACGGGGTGCCGATCGCGGAACGCAGCAAGGACAGCACGATGATGATGCGGGTGAAGCTGCTCATCATCAGCAACACTGCTGGCAGGAAGCTCAGCGAGGTGAGCAGTATCAGTGTCTGTAAACTCAGGCTATAAGTCTGTCCGCCGCCCGCCACTGGCGTGCTGGTGATGGCGGCGAGTCCGGCCTCGGCGCTCGCGTTGCTACTTAAGGTGAGCGCCAGCAGTAGCAGCAAGAGTAGGGAGAGTTCACGCCGCATCACGTTTCTCGATGACTTTTTTCAGCCAGGCGCTAAACGGCACGTCGGGCTGTGTGCCGCTCAGCGCCGCAGTGGGGGCGGTCGATTTCGGTAGGGTATGCAAAGTGCGTATCTGTCCTGGACCTACGCCTACCACCAGCCAGGTATCCTCGACTTCAACCAGTACCACGCGTTCGCGTTGTCCGATGGCAACGCCGCCCAGCACTTTGAGCAGATTGGCGTTGCCTTTCTGTGCCACGTTCATGCGTTTGAACAACCAGGCCACCAGCA
>JAVHRA010000065.1:1670-3794 GCA_036171395.1 Gallionella sp.
TTGGCGTTGCCTTTCTGTGCCACGTTCATGCGTTTGAACAACCAGGCCACCAGCATGATGGCAGCCAGCACCAGCAGCAGGCTGAAGATGACTTGTACGATGCTGCCTGAACTGACGGCGGGCGGGGGGATCGGCACGTAAGCGGGGCGTGCGGCTTCTTCGGCGCAGACTGGCATGATGCGCATGCCGGCCAAAGCGACTAGGGTAAGGGCGAGGGCGCGCATCTCAGCGGTTCAGACGACGCAGACGTTCTGAAGGGGTGATGATGTCAGTCAGGCGTATGCCCAATTTATCGTTGACCACCACCACCTCGCCTTGCGCGATGAGGAAGCCGTTAATCATCACATCGAGCGGTTCACCGGCCATACCGGCCAGCTCGACCACCGAACCTTGCGCTAATTGCAACAAGTTCTTGATCGGCATCTTGGTGCGTCCCAGTTCCACCGAGAGTTGCACCGGAATGTCCATGATCATGTCTAGATCGTTCTGTGTCGTCGCCCCTGCGGGGGTGCCGAACTGTTCGAAGACATGTGGTTTAGCTTCGGCCACGGCGGGAGTTTCGACCGTCGCCTGTTCAGCCATGGCCGCGCCCCAGTCGTCTGCGGTGATCTCGGCTTCGCTAGCGCCAAGCTGAGTATCGCTGGCGGTGCTGTCGAGTTCGGTTGCGGTAGCTTCAGACATGGTTCTCTCCTTCATTGATAGTCAGCATCTTCTCGATCTTGAGCGAGTACTGATTGTTGGACGTGCCGTATTTGCATGCCATCATCGGCACACCGTCCACGGCGGCAACGATGTGCTCATCGACATTGAGTGGGATGACATCGCCTGCACGCATCTTCAACACTTGTTCGACGGTCATATTGGCCATGCCCAGTGTCGCGATCAGTTCGACACTGGCCGATTGCACTTGCTTGGACAGCAGGGTGAGCCAGCGTTTATCCACCGCCAGATGGTCACCCTGCATGGTGCTGTAGAGCAGTTCTTTGACTGGCTCCAACATGGAGTAGGGCATGCACACATGGAAGGCACCGCCGTTGCCACCCAACTCGATGTCGAAGGTAGTGATGATGACGACTTCGTTGGGCGTGGCGATGTTGGCGAACTGTGGGTTCATCTCGGAACGCACAAACTCGAAGTTGAGCGGATACACCGCTTCCCACGCTTTGCTATAAGTATCGAACACCACTTCTAGCATTTTTTGGATGATGCGCTGTTCGGTCTGGGTGAACTCGCGGCCTTCCACGCGCATATGAAAACGCCCGTCGCCGCCGAACATATTGTCCACTACGAGGAAGATTAGATTCGGGTCGAAGATGAACAGGCCGTTGCCGCGTAACGGTTTGGCCTGAATGATATTGAGGTTGGTCGGTACATGCAGATTGCGGATGAATTCGGAGAACTTCATCACCTTGACCGGGCCGACGGAAATCTCCGGGGTGCGACGGATGAAGTTGAATAAACCGATGCGGAACAGACGGGCGAAACGCTCGTTGATGATCTCCATGGTGGGCATACGCCCACGCACGATGCGCTCTTGTGAAGCTAAGTTATAGGGGCGTATATCTCCCGCTGCCGCTGTGTCTTCCTTGGCATCGTCGGTCTCACCCGTCACGCCTTTGAGGAGTGAATCGACTTCGTCTTGTGAGAGAAATTCGCTCATGGTTGTTACTGGATGATGAAGGTGGTGAACAGCACTTCGGCTACCCCTGCTTTGGTTTCACCGTCGTGTTCTTCGCTGTGAGCGGGTGCGGCAGCATGCGGCGCTTCCGCAGTTACGCCAGAAGCGGCGGGCTCTTCAGCGCGGTTGGCGGGTAGCGAGGCGATGATGATAGGGGCGGATTTGCGCAGACCCAGCACGAATTGCACTTGCTCTTTGATATCGTTGGCGAGCTTGGTCTTACCCTGCAAAGTCCCCAACTCGGAAGGTGTGCGGCTTTGCAGCAGCATATTGACCTTGTGCAAGATCTCGGGATTACGCGCCTTGATCTTCTCTTCCAGTTCCGGCTTGGTGAGCTTGATACTGATGGTGACTTGCAAATAGCGGTCGCCTTCCTCATGGATCAGGTTGGCGGTGAAAGTACCTAGTTCCACATACTTGGGTTCGACAGGATGGGCTTCTTCGGC
>JAVHRA010000066.1:0-3768 GCA_036171395.1 Gallionella sp.
GTGTAGCGCAGCATCAGCCGCATCATCGGCCCAGCCAGATCGAACTCTTCCATCAGTTGTTTGGTTTTGAGGCGGTAACCGTGGCCGCCGGTCTGCACCGTGGCTTGGCTGGGTGTGGTGTTGCCGCCCATGAACAGTGAGACACCCAGCACGCCTTCATTGCCGATACCGGCGATCTCCGCCGATGACCCGTCTTCCATCACGTAATGCAGCGACACGATGGCCGTGGTCGGGAAATACACATGTTGCAACTGTCCGCCCGATGCACACAGTGCCGCGCCCAAGGGCATAGCAATCAGTTCCAGATTCACGGCGAGGCGCGCAAAGCTGTCTGCGGGCAGTGCCGCGAGCAGATGGTTTTGTCGGGGGCTGTGCGGTACGGACTGCATAGGAAGCATGTTCTCGTACCGAGTGAGGTGTGACGGTGGGGGTTACTTACGGTGTTAAGGGGGGGCCATATTGCTAGGTTATATGGATACGTCTTATAGCACGTTCTCCTGCACAAGTATGTAACGCGATACCAAGTTACTCGACTATGTGTTGTAGCGCACAGAGTCAAAAACTGGCGCGTGTGGAAGATGCGCTTGGGTGTGCAGTCCTCCCCTGATTACACCCGTTACTTGAAGACCCCGATACGGCATGCCCGATTGGGGTCCTTTTTTTAGCTTGGTTCGCGCCGAGAAAAATATCTCGCTGCTATGTGCGACAACGAACAGAGCTTTTTATTGCCCGGGCAGACACTGTGCTTGCCTTGGTGTTACTCACCGAGATTGGACAATACGCAGCATCACGCGACTGTCTATCAGGATCTCTCACGGGATTCATCATGTCAGGAGAAGCAAAATGAATATATCTAATAAAGTTTGTAAACCATTGTTGTGGTCGTCCAGCGTATTGCTTGCTGCCGTGCTGTCCGCTTGTGGCGGTAGTGGTGGCGGTGTAGCTGCCGGGCCTGGCTTGGGCGCAGTCGGTGCGGTGTGTAGTGGCGCGAGTTGCGTGAATCTGGGGGCGGCAGGTAACTATGCGATCCTGGCCAAGACCGCTGTCACTACCGTGCCTAATTCTGTGGTGACCGGCAACGTAGCGGTGAGTCCCGCCGCGAGGACTTTCTTGACTGGTTGGTCATTGATTACTGAACCTACCGATACATCGTTCGGTTCGGCGCAAGTGTCGGGTCGCTTGTTCGCAGCCGATAATGTGGGTGGCACGACGGCAGTTAATTTGACTACCGCTGTCGGGGATATGGGTACGGCTTATACCGCAGCAGTAGGGCTCGCTCCCGCTGGTGGTGGCTTGATTACCGCGTGTCCTGGCGCAGGTGCATTTGGTGGGCTGACGCTGGCTGCCGGTGTGTATAAATGCACTCCCGCTGTCGGTATCGCTGCCGCGACCAACCTCACTCTTAACGGAACAGCTACCGATGTCTGGGTATTCCAGATGGCCGGTGGTTATACCCAAGCGGCTGCGACTCAGGTCATTTTGACCGGTGGTGCGTTGCCGCAGAATGTGTTCTGGGTCTCTGCTGCAACCGTGACGGTAGGTGCGACCGCGAAGATGCAGGGCGTGGTCTTGTCGCAGACCGATATCGTGATGGGGGCAAGTTCGACAGAGAACGGTCGCTTGTTGGCACAAACTGCGGTGACACTCAATCAAACCACTGTCACCCAGCCTTAATCCTAAAGTTAACTTGCAGCAGTGCATGGGGCCGTCGCAAGACGGCCTTTTTTACGCTGGAACTTTGATTGCAAAAAATTGAATAGGAGTCAGTGATGAAAAAATCTGTGTACAAGGTTCGATCCAACGTGGCACATCGCATGGTGCAAAAACAAGCTGCACCCAATTTTCTCGATGCAGTACATAAATGGCGGCGCATCTTTGGGACACTTTCTTGTTGGCGCTGGTCGCTACCGGCGGTGGCGTGGTGGCGGCCAGCAGCGGCGCATCGATGAATCCGGTGCGCTCTTTTGCGCCTGATTTAGTGCGCGGCGATCTGAGTACCACTTGGATATATCTACTGGGCCCGGTGCTGGAGGCGCTGCTCGGTGTGGCGTTTGAGTGGCTACTTAGAAGGGCCGCCTACCGATGCGGGAGCACTGGCGGCGCAAGGCTCTTTGTATGGCGAGGAAGAAATATCGCTTGGAGCGTGAACCGAAGTGATAGCTCTTGGGCTGCGCTGGAGCAGTGAAGTTAGGAACAATGCTAGCAGCACGTAGCACAGGAACAGGTAATACCCCGGCTGTAGCGATGTGCCATTGGTGGTGAGGATGACAAGCTCTTGCTCGTGAGTGTTCAAGTGACCAAGCTGGCTGGTGATAATGCCATTGAAGCCGATATAGGCCATGAATATGGCGACCACCATGACATCGGCCATCGACCATTTCCCGGCGTGCATGACAAAGAACTGGATCACACGGTTGTGCTGCGCGTGACGATAGTCAAAGTAATACAGTACAGAGGAGATCAGCTTGGCCACAGGGAACACCACGCTGAATGTGACCAGCAAGATGCCGACCATTTTCATCTCGATATCCTGATGCGTGATCATGATCCAGAACACGTCCAGTATGCTTTTGCTTTGGAAATACAACACCTGATTCTCAAATACGACGGGATGACCCAGCAACATCAGACTCATTTGTGAGAGGGTCGCCGCCATGTCTATCATGGGGGTGGTCACGCCCGCTATCAGCAAGGTGAGCAGCGACACAACGAGGAAGCTAGCTTGCGCGGGCAGCAGTGCGGTCTGGCTAACCGTCGCAGCGGCGAACAGTAATACCGCTAGGCCGATCAGCAACAGCACTTGCTTCACGATCAGCGCGTGTCGGGTTGAAACTTCCGCAGCGAGTTTGATCCGCGCGCTGGCAACATCCTTGCTATCCATCCTGAGCAGGATGCGATTCAGGATGGGTGTATCGGGGATGTCGAAGGTCTGTGCGGAATATTGTTCCAGTTGATCTTGCAGCACCGCCTTGATCTGGCGTTTGGTCTTGGCCTTTTTGATCTCGTGTATCACCGCATTCGCATAGTCAGGTATGCCTTTTTTGATGTCGTCCAGGTCGATAAAAGTGTTGATAAAGGATTGTGTGACCCGGCCTCCTGCCGAGGCCGCATTCTTTTTCTTGATCTTTTTGTCGACTTTATCGATGAGGGTGTTTAGCAACACTTCGATATGTGCGCGCAGCACCTGCTCATTCTCTGTGGAGAGATAAATCTTGTTGATCTCATCCTCAAGAATGACGGTGATCTGGTTCTTCCATTGGTCGATGCTGAGCAGGCCGTATTTGATGTGATTGAGTTCGGCGAGATCGTTCTTGTCAGCTTGGTTAAGCAGCGAGTTGGCAATGATCTGCTGGCATAAAAATACCGAGATCACAATGACGAGGGCGGAAAGACCGAGCTTGAAAAGTTTCATAGTAGTGATCATTACCCAAGGAAGGCGCGGGCTGGGTCGCCCGAGCGTAGCGCCACTTAGTCGCCAGAATTGGCAATGTTTTTCTTGCTGAACAAGCAGTCCTTGAGTTGCTTGGAAAACTTGGCATCGTTGCGCCGTATCCATTCCAGCAACATCGCCGCGTGTTCCTTTTCCTCGTCGCGGTTGTGCACTAGGATGGCTTTGAGCTGTTTGTTCTGGCACACATCGGCCCGCTGGTTATAGCTATCGATGGCTTCCAGTTCTTCCATCAGCGATGTTAGGGCTAGGTGCATATCGCGTGTTGCGTTGGACAATTCTGCTATGGGTTCTTGATAGGGGTTCATTTCATGCTCCTA
>JAVHRA010000067.1:0-8978 GCA_036171395.1 Gallionella sp.
TGGTCAGAAAGGGGCGACCGAAGCGATAGGTGGTGAAGAAGGCGAGGAAGGTCAGTGCCGCAACAAAGCCGGTCTCGGCTTTGCCACCCAGCTTGCGCCCGAGCAGAAACAACAGCGCCGCTGTGAGCAGGGTGTAGATGACACTGGGGTAGCGCAGGTCCCACAAGTCCCAATGTTTGCCACCGTTTGTGGAAGCGATGCCTTGCCAGAATAACAGCGGCGGCTTGGTGTTGCGCATGTTTTCCATCTGCGACTGTAGCGGCAGCAGATGGCCGCTATCGGCGGTCAGGCGGGTAATGTGTTCATAGGGATACTCGTCGCCGTTCTTGGGGATGTACTGACTATCTAGCCCGTACAGATAGGTGAACACGGCCAATAAGACTGCCGCGATATACCAGAGTGTGAGTCGCGAACGGTCGCTCATGCTTAGTGTTTACTGCTCGCGCCATCATCTTTGGGTATCAGCGGCAAAGCCATTTCATCGGCGGGCTTGTGGTGGCGGAAGGTCCAGAAGTTGTTGACCAAAAAATTGAACACACTGGCCATAACGATGGCTGAAGCGTTCGCCAACAAGTAGTGCATGTGCTGCACGAGCAGTTTGGTCAGGATGAATTGCAAGGCGATGCCCACCCATACGGCGATAGCGTATTGGCCGAAATGCAGCAGCAGATGTTTGTCGGGATGCTGTTGGCGGTCGCGCCAAGTCCAAGCGCGATTCCAGTAGAAATTGTTGGCGGTGGCGAAGAAGATGGCTACAGCCAGCGAGGCGTTTAGGCGCATGCCGCTAGTGGCGATGGCGCTGAATAGGAACTCTTGGCACACATACAGCACGACCAGATTCACCACCACACCGGACGCGCCGACCATGCCGAACTTGATAAAGCGCCGCTTGAATATCCAGGCCAGCACGGGGTGTTGCGACCAGCTTGCTAAGCGATTCATGTAGATTTACCAGCCAACAGCTCATGCACCTTGGCCAGCACGCGTTCGGGCAGGATCTGTTTCAGACACTGGTTGTCGCCATCGCAAGGCGAGGCGCGGTGGTTGTAGGCGGTGAGGCAGGGCGAGCAGGGCAGGGCGCTATAGAAACAATAGGAATTGTCACCCAGCGATTTATACAACGCCGGTGTCTCGGGGCCGAAGAAGATAATGGTAGGCAGCTTGGGCGTGAGTGCGGCGAACTGTCCGGGGCCGCCATCGTTAGTCACCAACAGCGAGGCGCGATGGAACACCGCCAGCAGATGACGTACCGAACGAGTATAGCCAGCCAGATTGACGCATGCGCCGTCTTTGCAGAACTCCACTACCTGTTGTGCGATGGCACGGTCGCCGGGGAGGCCGATGACGCCGACCGCATAGCCTTCGTCCAGCAAGGATTTTGCTAGTTGGCAATAGTGCTTGAGCGGCCATGCGCGTATCGGCAGGATGCCGCCGCTGGGGTAAATCAGCACCAGCTTACGGTCTTTGATGGTGGGGAAGAAGTTATGCAGCTCCTTGGTGATCTGCATCAGCTCCACATCAGTAAACTCCACCACCGGCAATGGCCCGGTATAAGGCTCGGGCAACATTTTGTTGGCCGGTGTGGTATCGGACTCCAGTGCTGCGGCTAAGCTGAGGAACTGCTGAGTCAGATGGCGGTACGGGTTGTAGGTCACGGCGCGATTGATGAAGTTGCCGCGATACAGACCTTCTTGGGTGTGCGGGTGGAAGCCAACGCGATAGGCCGCACCGGACAGATACGAAAAAATGCTGCTGATGCGAGCGAACAGTTCGCAATCGATGGCAGCGTCTATCTTCAGCTTACGCATGGTCATGATGGCCTTGAAGCTGTCTTTGACCAGAGTCTTGAAACTGCTGTCATCTAAAGTGATGACATTTTCGCGTGGCACTACGTTCAGCAAATCCAGCACCTCGCGGTTCTTGGCGAACATCAGCACATGCAAAGTCGCGTCGGGGTATTGCTCTTTAAGACGCATAAACATGGGGTGTGCCAGCACCAAGCTACCCATCTCGGAGAGCAGGATGACCAAAATGTGCTTGGGTGGGATGCCGTCAGGATCGTTGCTGATGATGCGGTTCACGCCCGACAACAACTTGCAGATGGGCACGCCTATGTATCGGTCTATGCTGCGCTGTTGCTTGATGTCCATAAATTGTGGGTCGCTCGTGATTGGCCCTTAAGGGCTGGATTCGATGTCGCCTAGCTGCTGGCGGATGATGCTATCCGACCATGCGGCACAGGCGGTCGGGCGTAAACGGGCAAATTATCGGGCATTTCATAGGCCCAAGCAACCAACTGTTCAGCACAGGGATGATGTGTGGCGTTGCAGTACAGTGAGATTTTCGTTCACACTGGGCGCCTCTCTTCTACAAATTCGAACTCAATTGCACGATACCCATCCTGATTTTCAGCCGCACCCATCAGCCGTACTCGAGTATGTTTATCAAGACGATTACTTGTTGGTGCTGAATAAGCCGGCCGGATTGTTGGCCGTGCCGGGTCGCGGCGCAGCCAAGCAGGACAGTTTGGCGACGCGTGTACAAGCTGAATTTCCAGACGCGTTGGTGGTGCACAGGTTGGATATGGCGACATCGGGTTTGATGGTGTTTGCACGTGGTGAGCTGATGCAACGTCGTTTGTCGCAGCTGTTCCGTGAGCACGGCATGGAAAAACGCTATATCGCACGAGTGGCGGGCCAGCTAGTAAACGTTAGTGGCGAGATTGCGCTAGCGCTGCGCAGCGATTGGGAGAATCGCCCCAAGCAGTGCGTCGATATTGCCGAGGGTAAGCCATCGCTCACGCGTTATCGCATGCTGGCCTACGATGCGCGGGCACATAGCAGTCGCGTGGAGCTCGCGCCTGTCACGGGGCGCACCCACCAGTTGCGCGTGCATCTCGCTGCCATCGGCCACCCCATACTAGGTGATGCGCTGTATGGAGACAGTGACGCAGCTCCTCGGCTGCTGCTGCATGCCAGTATGCTGAGTTTTATTCACCCGCACACGGGTCAGCCATTGTGTTGCCACAGTCAGCCAGCGTTTTGAAGCGTCGATAGGCTGAGTAATACTCAATCATGGTTAGTCCTCAGCATCCGCTATAATCACGGGTTAATGAGTTGCACAAAATATATCCATAGGAAACGACATGAGTACAGATACCACCACAGCACCTAAACGTATCAGCAGGATGATTTTGTTGTTGATTGCTTCCAGCGTTGCGATCTTCGCACTTTATGTTTGGATCGCCTTGCACTGGAGTTATTCGGAAGGCGAGCGTGCCGGCTTCGTGCAGAAGCTGTCCAAAAAGGGCTGGCTGTGCAAAACCTGGGAAGGCGAGTTGGCCTTGGTTTCACTGCCCGGTGCGGCCCCCGAGAAATTCAACTTCACCGTGCGTGACGATGCCGTGGCTGAGCGTATCAATAAACAAGTCGGGACGCGCGTCGCGTTGGTCTATGCACAACACAAAGGTTTGCCGACTAACTGTTTTGGCGATACCGATTATTTCATTGAAGACATCAAATCCATACAGCCCTGATGAACTAACCGCATCCTGCGTGTCTATTTGCAGGGCTTGATATTTTTGCAACGCGCCCCACCTAGCATCGACGATATTGCTGCACCCACACTAGAGGAAAATATGAAACGTTACTTGATGATTTTAATGATCGCATTGACCAGTATCAGTCTGTTTGCTGCGACTGCTGAAGCGAAACGCTTTGGCGGCGGTAGCAGCTTCGGCAAGCAACGCACCATGACACCACAAGCCGCCCCTAAAGCGCCCACAGCGGCACCCGCCCCAAGCGCAGCCCCAGCTGCCGCGCCTGCGGCAGCTGGCAATAAATGGTTGGGCCCTTTGGCCGGTCTGGCGATAGGCGCGGGTTTGGGCGCAATGATGGCGCATTTTGGTCTGGGCGAAGGCATGGGCAATATCCTGATGATTATGCTGGTTATAGGTGGCGTGTTCCTGTTGTTCTCCATATTGCGCAAGAAGCAACAGCCGGCCATGCAATACGCTGGTGCGGGTGCGCCGTATAGCGCACCTAACCCTGCGCAGACTGAAGGCGCTACTGCCAGCGCAGCTCCTATGCAGGCAAAGAACATCCCAGCTGATTTCCCGATAGAGAGTTTCCTGCGCAGCGCCAAGACTTCCTTTATCCGTTTGCAAGCTGCTAACGACCGCAAAGATCTGAACGACATCCGTGAATACACCACGCCCGAGATGTTTGCCGAAATCTCCATGCAGTTGCAGGAGCGTGACAACACTCCGCAAAAGACTGATGTCGTGCGTATCGACGGTGAGTTGTTGGAAGTCGCTTACGAGGGCGATATGGCCATCGCCAGCGTGCGCTTCACCGGCAGCTTGACGGAGAACAACGCTGCGCCTGATGCCGTGGATGAAATCTGGCACGTGCAAAAGAATCTGCGCGATGACAAGTCGGTGTGGTTGCTGGCGGGTATCCAGCAGACCGTGCTGCACTAAGCGCGATGTTCGCCCTGCCTTCTGCTGCCGCACTGAATCATTTGCTCGCGCAGAACAGCTGGGCGCAGCCACGGCTGTTGCGCTATGCCGGCAAGACGGTGCGATTCGATATCGCACCGTTTTCTTTTGCCTATATGATTTTGAGCGACGGCAGCCTGCAGGCCGCCAATAAGCAAGCAACAGCCGACGCCATCTTGCAGATTGCACCTTCTTTGTTGCCGCGTTTGTTGGCCAAGGATGGTAGCGCGCTGCATGGCATCTTTAGTTCCGGTGACCCGGCACTGCTGGCCGACTTATTCTATTTGTCGCGTAATCTGCGTTGGGATGCCGCCGAAGATATTAGCAAGGTTGCAGGCGACATCGCGGCGGAACGCATCGTTTCTACTGCGCAGGATGCACATGCGCAGTTCGGCGCTGCGGCGCTAAACCTCAGTCAAGCCGCAGCCGAATACTGGACGCAAGAGCGCCCGCTGCTCGCCACCTCAGCGCAACTGACAAACTTCGCCGCCTCGGTAGATACCTTGCGCGACGACATCGCCCGTCTGGCAATACGCGTAGCGCGCCGCACCGATATGAAAGCGAAATAGTCCAGCATGCGTATCTTCCGTCTCATCAAAATCATCTACGTCGTCCTGTGCTTCGGCCTGGATGAGTTTTTGTTGGCTCATGAGCGGCTGCGCTGGTTGCGTGTGCCGCTTAATCTTTTGTTGTTCTTCCGCAGCACTAAACGACCCCGTGCTGAGCGCCTGCGTCTGGCGCTGGAGAGGTTGGGGCCGATCTTCGTCAAGTTCGGCCAGATGCTGTCCACGCGCCGCGACCTGATGCCCACCGATATCGCGGATGAGTTGGCCAAGTTGCAGGATCAGGTTCCGCCTTTCCCTTCGGCGCAAGCTATCGCAATCTTGGAAGTCAACTACGGCAAGCCACTGCGCGAGGTATTTCAAAGTTTTGAATCTTTGCCGGTAGCCAGCGCCTCGGTAGCGCAAGTGCATTTTGCGGTGTTGCCGGACGGTCGCCACGCTGCGGTGAAGATCTTGCGTCCCGGTATCACCCGCATCATCGAGCACGACATCGCCCTGCTCAAGGTGGCTGCCGAATTGATGGAGTCGCTTTGGGCGGATGGCCGCAGACTCAAGCCCAAGCTGGTGGTGAACGAGTTTGAAAAATATCTGGGCGACGAACTGGATCTGAGTCGTGAGGCTGCCAACGCCAGTCAGTTGAAGCGTAACTTTGCCACGTCGAAACTATTGAAAGTGCCCGAGATGTATTGGGACTTTTGCAGCAGCGGCGTGATGGTGATGGAGCGTATGTATGGTACGCCCGTCAATCAGGTGGAGAGTCTGCGCGCGGCTGGCGTGAACATCTCCAAGCTGGCGTCGGACGGTGTGGAGATCTTTTACACCCAAGTGTTCCGCGACGGTTTCTTCCACGCCGATATGCATCCGGGCAATGTGCAAGTAGCCGCCGATGGCAGCTATATCGCACTCGACTTCGGCATCATGGGCACGCTCACCGACAGCGACAAACATTATCTGGCGCAGAACTTCATCGCCTTCTTCCGCCGTGACTACAAGCGTGTCGCCGAAGTACATATTGAGTCCGGCTGGGCACCTGCTGATACGCGGGTGGACGAGTTGGAAGCGGCGATACGCGCGGTATGCGAACCTATCTTCGATAAACCTTTGCGTGAAGTGTCGTTCGGTAAGGTGTTGTTGCGTTTGTTCCAGACCTCGCGCCGTTTTGGCATCGAGATACAGCCGCAATTGGTTTTACTGCAAAAGACGCTGCTCAATATTGAAGGCTTAGGACTGCAACTCGATCCAGAGCTGGATCTGTGGAAGACCGCCAAACCTTGGTTGGAACGTTGGATGAGCGAACAAGTAGGGTGGCGCGGCCTGCTTAAGGTACTGAAGCAGGAAGCACCTAGCTACGCCACGCTATTGCCGCAATTGCCCAGGCTGATACATCAACGTTTACACGAAAAGAATTCACGCTCCGAACTGGATAGCACCATGCGTCAACTGTTGGTGCAACAGAAACGCCGCAACTTCCTGCTGTTGGTAATCGTGGTGATTCTGGTGACGCAGATGGTGTGGGTGATGGTGCTTTAAGCACCGCTCCAAGGGGGCTACGGCGTTAGGCTTCCGGGTTGAGGAAGCCGACTTCACGTGAGGCTAGCTGGATCTCTCGCAAGAAACACAACAGTCCCAGAATCAGGAAAGTCATCGCAGCGATAAAAGGCAACGCAATGAAATCTGGCGAATTCAGGGCCAGCTTCACTTCCACAAACAACGATACGATCGACACGCTTACGCATAGTGCGGCCAGTGTGATGAGTCCGATGGAGCGTCTGATCCAAGTAGTGCGTCTTACGATGATTTTGAACTCACCCTGATGCTTGAGTGCATTCTCAGTATCCATCGCATAGAGGATCCGGGCGCGATCCACCGCCCTGCCCAAGCGATTCACCAGCACACCCAATATCGAGCCTACGCCGGTCAATAAGAAGACCGGCGCGACGGCATCACGGATTGCGACTGAGACGCTCTGGACTTCCGGGAAGTTGTTCAGCATGGCGGGCTTACTCTACTGTCACTGACTTCGCCAAGTTACGCGGCTTATCCACATCCGTGCCCTTTTGCAAAGCGACATAGTAAGACAGCAATTGCAACGGAATGGTGTGCAGTATCGGGCTCAATAATCCGGCGTGTTCCGGCATCTGAATGACGTGGATGCCATCGGCTGCCGCGATGTGCGTGTTGGCATCGGCGAATACGAACAACTCACCGCCGCGTGCGCGCACTTCTTGTAGATTGGATTTCAGCTTTTCCAACAAGGCATCGTTAGGCGCGACGGAAATTACCGGCATGTCTTTGTCCACCAAGGCCAGCGGGCCGTGCTTGAGTTCACCGGCGGGGTAAGCCTCGGCATGGATATAGGAGATCTCCTTGAGCTTGAGCGAGCCCTCCATGGCGATGGGGTAATGCATGCCACGCCCCAGGAACAGCGCGTTATGCTTGTTGGCGAACTGCTCGGCCAGTTTGGCGATGATAGGCTCTAGGTCCAATACTTTCTGTACCGCGCTGGGCAGGTGACGTAGCTCCTTGAGATGCGCGCTCTCCTGTGCCGCGCTGAGGCGGCCACGCTGTTTGGCCAATACCAGTGTCAGTAGGAACAGCGCCGCCAATTGGGTGGTGAAAGCCTTGGTGGAGGCTACGCCGATCTCGGGACCGGCACGGGTCAGCAAACGCAGTTTGCACAAACGTACCAGTGCACTTTCCGCGACGTTACAGATCGCCAGGGTGTGGCTGTGGCCCAATGATTTGGCGTGGTTCAGCGCAGCTTGGGTATCAGCGGTTTCGCCGGATTGCGAGATGACCACCACCAAAGATTTGGGATTCGGTACGCTGGTGCGATAGCGATATTCGCTCGCCACCTCTACGGTACACGCGATGCCCGCAACTTCTTCTAGCCAGTAGCGCGCCACCAGACCTGAGTGGTAGCTGGTGCCGCAAGCAAGAATCAATACGTGGTTGATGTCGGCGAAAACTTCCGCCGCTTGCGCGCCGAAAATGCCGGGCACCAACGATTGACTGTTGCACACTGATTCGAGCGTATCGGCCAGCGCTTGAGGCTGCTCGTGTATCTCTTTTTGCATGTAGTGGCGATATTGGCCCAGCTGCACGCTCTCATTGCTCATCTCGCTCTCGACGATGGTGCGCGTTACCGGCTTACCCTGGGCATCGAAGATCTGGTATTGCTTGCGTTCCAGTTGCACCACATCACCTTCTTCGAGGTAAACCACGCGGCGAGTCACCGGCAATAAAGCCGACACATCTGACGCGATGAAATGTTCCTCTATGCCCACACCCAACAGCAGCGGGCTGCCACGACGCGCGCAGATCAGTTGGTCAGGGTTATCCGCAGCGATCACACCTATGGCATAAGCACCAACCAACTCGCGCAACGACTCTTGCGTTGCGGCGAGCAGGGACTTGCCCTGCGCATAGTGGGTATGAATGAGATGGGCGATGACTTCGGTGTCAGTGTCCGAGGTGAATACGTAGCCCGCCGCAGTAAGGCGGGTACGCAGTGCTTCGTAGTTTTCGATGATGCCGTTATGCACCACAGCGATCTTGTCTTTGCTCAGGTGTGGATGGGCGTTGCGCTCGGAAGGCACGCCATGGGTTGCCCAGCGGGTGTGGGCAATGCCAATCTTGCCATGGGTAGCGGCACTCTTGGCCGTTAACTCAACCACACGACCGGTACTGCGCTGACGTTCTATCTGGCCGTCGTGGATGACAGCCAACCCAGCCGAGTCATAGCCGCGATACTCTAGACGTTGCAAACCTTCCAACAGGATGGGCACTACGTTTCTTTGGGCTACTGCTCCAACAATTCCGCACATATCTAACCTCAAATAATCTACTGCGCGATCCGATAGCCGCGTTGCGCGGTGCTCGTTCCTCGCCTACCTAACGGTATGTCTTCGTTCACT
>JAVHRA010000067.1:9078-17642 GCA_036171395.1 Gallionella sp.
CCTACATGCGCATCGTCGTGCAACTGGCTGCCGGGACGCAGCCGCGCGTAGGGGCCGATATGACAATTGGCACCGACGGTGCTGCTGTCGATATGGCTATAGGCGGAAATCTGTGTGCCTTGGGCGATGCTGGCGTTGCGGATGATGGTGTAAGCACCGACGCGCACGTTGTCTGCGAGCTCAACCTTGCCTTCAAAGATACAGCCCACATCAATCTCCACATCGCGCCCGCAGCTCAATGTGCCACGCACATCGATGCGTGCTGGGTCGGCCAGAGTCACGCCCTGAGTGAGCAGACGCTGTGCTTCGACCAATTGCCACGTGCGTTCCAATACCGCCAGTTGCGACTTGCTGTTGATGCCATCGACTTCCCAAGTATGGTCAGGTTGCACGGTGTGTACCGCCACGCCTTGAGCCACGGCCATCGCGACGATGTCAGTGAGGTAGTACTCGGCCTGTGAATTGTTGTTGTTGAGATTCGCCAGCCAACCGCGCAGCAGCTTGGTTGGTGCCAGCAAGATACCGGTGTTCACTTCTTGTATCTTGCGCAACTCGGGCGTGGCGTCCTTCTCTTCGACGATGCTAGTCACCAGGCCCTGCGCATCGCGCACGATGCGGCCATAGCCTGTAGGGTTGGGCAAGTTCACGGTGAGCAATACCAGCCCGTCACCCGCTGCACGCATGCGTTGCAATGAGTCCAGTTGTATCAGCGGCACATCGCCATACAGCACCATGGATAAGCTATCGTCCTGAAGATGGGGCATGGCTTGCTGTACGGCGTGACCGGTACCGAGCTGCGGTTCTTGGATGACGAACTGCGCCTGATATTGCGCCATCGCCTGAGGAACAGCATCGCCGCCGTGGCCATACACTACGCAGATCTGTTTGGCCGCCATGTCCTTGGCGCGCTCCAGCACGTGTTGCACCATGGGTTTGCCTGCCAGCGCATGCAGGACTTTGGGCTTGTTGGAATACATGCGCGTGCCCTTGCCGGCCGCGAGGATGACGATGTTCAATGGACTCATAGTGGGGCGGTTCCTGAAGAAGCGCGGATTATAAACAATCCCTTAGCTGGCGACTTTGCAATCTAGGCCTATATATTTGAGTGAGGAGACTAAGCCTTTTTGACGAACTCGGTCTTGAGTTGCATCGCACCTATGCCATCTATCTTGCAGTCTATGTCATGGTCACCATCGATCAAACGGATGTTCTTGACCTTGGTGCCGACCTTGACGACAGAAGAGGAGCCTTTGATCTTCAGGTCCTTGATGACAGTGATCGTATCGCCATCAACTAACACGTTGCCGAAAGCATCCTTATAGACGCGTGCTTGTTCTGCGCTGGCTACGGGGCCGTCTTTGGACCACTCGTGGGCACATTCGGGGCAGACGTAGTTGCTGCCATCTTCATAGGTGAATGTTGAACTGCATTGTGGGCAGGGAGGTAAGGTACTCATGAAAAAAGTCTTTCTGTGTGGTTTGCACCCATTACCGGGCTATCGAGCGGCAAGGTGAACAGGCGGATTTTACCTGCTCACCGCAGTGCATACACAGAAAGATTAGGGAGAGACCAGGTAACTTAGAAGTCCACTGCATATTGAAAGCGAGCCACTACTGCAACTTTATTAGCGCTGTTCGCATTCAAACGGCAATCGATAATCGATTCTAAGCGGCTGTTTTTACTCAACGGCGCGAGATAGTTGAATTGCATATTGGCTTTACGCGAGCTCAACATAGACAACGCTTGGATCAGCTTGGTAGTCGTAGTGCTCAAAGGCTGAGACACGGTACCGATAAAAGACAAGCTGTTGCTAACAGTACGAGTAGTAGCAGTCATGCTAAAACTGCTATGGTCGTTGTTCAGAAAAGTGTTGCTAGATTCAGCATTGGCCACACGATTATCCACACGAAAAATCTTTGCACGGAAATCGCTATTCTCTTGAGCGAGGCTATTTGCCACTGAAGCACTAGCTGTATTGCTGCTTACAGGCGTGTAGTTGACCTCAACGAAACGGTAGACGACAGAAGCAATGCGGTCTGTCACACCGGCTGCGCCGTGGGATTCAGAGGTATCACCCAAAACCGCCGCGAAAGCGCGCGAGCTCATCAAGGTAATAAGGATCGAAACGATACTGCGGATAAGTACATTCATGTCTGCCTCCTAGAGGTTTTCATGGCAGCTCCGCTATCTTTCCGTATGGTGAAGATCGGTGGCTTTGCGTCACCCGATTTCTCGGGTTTTGCCCCATGTCTGTGGAACGCAAGATACAGGTGAGCGGCTAAATGACAAAGGTCACCGGTCGGTTCAGTGACAGAAGGAAAAAAGAGTCGCCAAGGACAGATGAGTGGTACGGATTTCGGGTATGAGTGGCAAGATTAGCGATTGTTAACTTGTTTTGCAGGGGGCTAAATTAGCCCAACCAACTTAATTAATCTTATTTAATACAGTAGGTTGGATTGCATAGCAGGTAAAAAAATCGCTTGAGCTAGCTCGGCAGCGTACTCTGGAGTAGCGGTAATGCTGTCCAAAGTAATTAAAAGTCCTATCTAATTTCGATATTAAACAATAGGTTGTTAAATATTACAGCTTGTAGCCGCGATGAACTGCCACCACTCCACCGGTCAGATTAAAGTATTCGACGCGCTCCAAGCCAGCGTCGATCATCATTTGTTTCAGCTCTTCTTGGCCCGGATGCATACGGATAGACTCGGCGAGATAGCGATAACTATCCGCATCCCCAGCGATCATCTGTCCCATTTTGGGTAGCAATTTGAATGAATAAAGGTCGTACACCTTCTCCAATGGCTTGGCTACTTTAGAGAATTCCAGCACGATGACACGGCCACCTGGCTTGATGACGCGGTGCATCTCGCGCAGCGCGGCCTCTTTGTGCGTGACGTTACGCAGGCCGAAGGCGATGCTGACACAATCAAAATAGTTGTCGGGGAAGGGTAGATGCTCGGCATCACATTGCGTAGTTGGGGTGGCAATGCCTTCGTCCAGAAGACGGTCACGGCCCACGCGCAACATGGCATTGTTGATGTCAGTAAGCACTACCTGTCCGGTTTCACCCACAGCTTTGAGGAATAAGCGCGACAGATCGGCGGAGCCACCGGCTACGTCCAATACCTTTTGACCAGTACGTACACCGCTGACGCTGATCGCGTAGCGCTTCCAGATACGGTGCAGTCCGGCCGACATGAGGTCGTTCATCACGTCATATTTGCTCGCGACCGAAGTGAAAACGCCGGCAACTTTTTTGGCTTTTTCAGATTCGTCTACGGTCTCAAAACCGAAATGGGTAGTCTTGCTCATACTGTTCTCCGCTGTTAATGGCCGCAGCTTTTGGGTGCAGCTGCGCTGGCAGGATAGTGGGCCGGATCGCGGCTCTCATTGGCCACATGCATCTGGCGTATATATTCCTGCCATAGCTGCGCCTGCTTTTTACCCAGATTTTGCAAATATTCCCAAGTGTACAAACCACTATCGTGACCATCGTCGAAGGTGATCTTCATGGCGTAGCTACCGACTGGGGCGACAGCGGTGACGATTACGTCACGTTTGCCTACCTGCAACACCTCCTGGCCGGGGCCGTGACCGCGCACTTCGGCAGACGGTGAGAACACGCGCAGGAACTCATAAGGAAAGCGGAAACGCGAGTCGTCGTCAAAGGCAATCTCTAGCTCTTTGGACTTTTGGTGCAGGGTGATCTCGGTAGGATTCATAGTGAACGTATTTTTTTCAATAAAGCGGTAGTAGAGCGCTCGTGCAGGAAGGGAATGCTATGCACCGCGCCGCCGCGAGCCAGCACTTCTTTGCTGCCGACGATGTTTTCGGGTTGCCAGTCGCCGCCCTTGACTAACACCTCGGGCTGACAGGCCAGTACCAGATTCAAGGGCGTGTCTTCATCGAATTGGATGACCAAGCTGACCGATTCTAGCGCCGCCAATACCGCCATGCGGTCCAACTCGGCATTGATAGGGCGGTCATCCCCCTTGCCCTGACGTTTCACCGAAGCATCGCTATTCACCCCGACTATCATCGACGCGCCAAGGGCGCGAGCTTGCGCGAGGTAAGTGACATGACCACGGTGGAGCACGTCGAAACAACCGTTGGTGAACACCAAAGGGCGCGGCAAACCGGCCAGCTTCTGGCTTAGATTGCTGGCGTCACAGAGTTTGGCCTCGAAGTCGGGTAGCGGATACATGGCGTGACTTACTCGCCCAACAGCAGGAAATCGATGATGTCACAGATGCAATGCATACTGACCAGATGCACTTCTTGGATACGTGCGGTGCTCTTGGCATCCACGCAGATCAATACATCATTGGGGTGCAGGGCGTCGACCATCAAGCCGCCATCGCGGCCGGTGAGGGCCACCACACGCATGTTGCGCTCATGGGCGGCATGGATGGCGGCGACTACATTGGGCGAGTTGCCACTGGTAGAAATCGCCAGCAGACTGTCGCCGGGCAGGCCCAGTGCGCGTACTTGCTTGGAGAAAATCTGGTTGTATTCGTAATCGTTGGCGATAGAGGTCAATACGGAACTGTCGGTGGTGAGCGCGACACAGGCCATGCCGGGGCGCTCCTTCTCGAAGCGGTTAATCAGTTCGGCAGCAAAATGCTGCGCATCGGCTGCCGAACCGCCGTTACCGCACACCAAGATTTTGCCGTCGTTGACGACGCAATCAAAGAACAGCTGTGAAGCTTCGGCGATAGGGATCGCCAGTTCGTCCATGACGCGCAGCTTCAACTCGGCGCTGTCCTTAAAGTGCTGAATGATGCGATTGTTGATGTCCATAGTGGCGGTCGTCCAAAAAATCAGGGGTGGATATTAACCGAATCAAGCCCCGAAAGCATTCTTCAGCCATTGCACATGCAGGCCTTGCGGGTCTTCCAGCAGCAACGCATCGAAGCGACACGGCGGTAAGCTGGGCAAGGTGGCGAGGTAATGTTGGGCAGTGCGGATGAGCCGCTGTTGCTTGCGCGCATCGATGCTCGCCGCCGCTCCGCCAAAATCTGGATTGCTGCGCAGCCTGACTTCGACGAACACCAGTACCGCACGGTCTTGCATGATGAGGTCGATCTCACCGTTGCGGCAGCGATAGTTTTGCGCTACCAGCTTCAAGCCCTGCTGCTGCAGGTAGTGCGCAGCCCAACGTTCGGCCTGCACCCCGCTAGAACTCATGGCGTGGTCTTGAATTGATCGGGGAACATCTGAATGGCAGGTGCGGTTGCGGCCTCGGTAGAGATCACCCGGCCTTCACTAAACACGCCTGCAACAGCGGTTCTTTGCAAATTGTGACCATTGAGATCGATTTGCCCGACCACGCCATTGAGTGGCAAGCCTGCGTTCAATTGGTGTGCCAGCATCAACTGAATCAAACGATAGGCATCTATTCCCAACGCATACAAACGTTCCTGCATCGCGGTCATAGCTTGGTTCGCATGAGGATAGGCGCTCACGGCGGTATGGTCAGGTTGCAACAACCACGGCATGTCTACGAAGCGGATACCGTTGAGGTCATAATTGGTAAGCGTGTCATCGCTATTCGAGAATAGCTGGGAAGTGCCGTAGATGGGCATACGTCCCGGCAGATAGGGGCGCACCATGCGTGCGGTCTTGCCATCAGTTGCCAAAAAAACCATGGTGTCCGGTACCACCAGCACCGGTGAGATAGCGAGATCCTTGGGATCTTTGGAGTCCTTGGGAATGCGTGCATAAGCGGGATTGGGTAGGGTGAAGCCATGCTTGAACTCGGAAGTATCACCCTTGAACTCAATCTCACGGGTGATCGTCAGGCCGAATTGGGTCCAAGCCTCTTCGAAAGCCAGCTGTAAGCGTTGCGACAGCGCACTACCATCAGTGATGACCACCGCCTTATGGAAGTTCTTCATCGCAGCAAGACTGGCGACAGTGCGTGCTTCGTCATCTGCGGGTAGACCGAAAAAATATAACTGATCAGCAGGATGCACCTCGACGGTGTTCAGTGCCAGCGTAGGGACAGGAATCAGCTGCTCGGCGGCAAGCGTGCTCACGCCGTTGCGCGTGAGCGGGCCCACCACCGCGCTTGCGCCATTGCTAATGGCGAGATGATAGGCGTTGACTACGCTGCGGTTCTCATCGAAATCGCTGTATACCCGCACCGGCAGACCTTGCGGATTCATACTGGCAGCAGCCATGAATCCATCACGCACCGCTTGAGCGACTTCGGTGAAACTTGCATCCTTGAGTGGTAATAGCAAAGCGATGTGCGCGACGGCATTCGGATCGACTGATATCGATTGCATCTCCAAAGGGGGCAGCGTCTCTACGGCAGTAGTAACTGGTGGCTCCACCTTCACCAAGGGAACCTCCACAACTGTCGACCGCGCCGGTGCTGGGATAGGCTGTTGAGCGCCCATTGGAACCGGTGCTTTAGTGGTACAAGCGTATAGTGCGCAAAGCGTAATCAGTAGAAGGGACACACGTTGCATAACGATCACCAGCAAAAATTGGAAGCCGCATTATATGTAGTTGCCACCCCGATAGGAAATCTGCGCGACATCACTTTGCGTGCCATGGAAGTTCTCGCCAGTGCCGATGTGGTCGCTGCAGAAGACACTCGTAACACCGCCCATCTGCTCAGCCATCATGCGATACGCGCCAAGCAACTCATTGCCGTGCATCAGCATAATGAACGCGGTGCGGCAGAGAAGATGGTCGCGCAGATACAAGGTGGCGCCAGCATCGCCTTCGTCAGTGATGCAGGAACCCCGGCAGTGAGCGATCCCGGCGCGCTGCTAGTACAAGCGGTGTTGGCGGCGGGCTTGCGCGTGATACCCATACCGGGTGCCAGTGCCGCCGTGGCCGCGTTATGTGCATCCGGGCTGAATGACCCACACTTTTTGTTCTACGGTTTCCTGCCCAATAAATCAGCCGCGCGACGCACTACTTTGCAGACGCTGCAAGACCATCCTTACACGCTGGTGTTTTATGAGGCGCCGCATCGCATCGTCGAATGTGTCAACGATCTGTGCGCGGTACTGGGCGGAGCGCGGCAAATCGTATTGGCACGCGAGATCACCAAACTGTTCGAGACCATACACTCCTGTCGCTTGGATGAAGCGGCCGCTTGGTTGCAATCCGATAGCAACCAGCAACGTGGTGAATTCGTCGTACTGGTCTCGGCTGCGATAGCGCAACAGGGAATCTCGAATGAGACGCAGCGCACCCTCGTGCTGCTGTTAGCGGAACTGCCGTTGAAGCAGGCGGTGCAACTAACCGTGCAGATCACTGGTGCGGGTCGCAAAGAGCTATATCAATTGGCGCTACAGATCAAAGGCACACAAGAGTAAGCGCATCATGTTCAAGTCGCTGTTGATTCTGCTGTGTCTGTTGCCGATGTGCGTATGGGCTGAAACACCGCCGCCAGGGCCTATCCCCGCTATTGCGGACGAGGATGTCCCGGACGAGGCGCTCGGCCTGCTGGATGAATCGCGCGACTACGTGTCGCAACGCTTCGTTGCAACTATTAATGGCATTGATCGATTCTTTGGTAGTGAACGCAACTTCCAAGAAAGTAACGACAGCGTGCTGCAACTCGACCTCACGCGCGTCAGCGGCTACAGCGGCAATCGCAATCTTGTTTTGGCAGGCAGAGCCAACGTGCATCTGCCCAACACCGAGCGCCGCCTGCACCTGCTCATAGAGAGCGACCCGGACAAAAATATCACTACCGATGCCCGTCCCGGCCAAGCCGCACTAACGCAGACCAGCAAAACCCCCAGCAGTTATGCCGCCGCCGTGCGTTACGAAAAACCGCAAGACAACCGTTGGCTGTTCAGTGTCGATGGCGGCTTGAAGTTTCAGGGACTGAGCAGTCACCTGTTTGCACGTAGCCGTGCTTCCTACACCACTCAGCTGATCGGTTGGCAAGCCAAGTTCACCGAGACCCCGTTCTGGTTCAATAATCTCGGCTTGGGCAGCAGCACCCAACTAGACTTTGACCGCACCTTGAGCGAGCCCTTGTTACTGCGTGCCAGCAGTTACGCAACGTGGCTGAATGACAAGCAGAACTTCGATCTGCGTCAAGACCTGTCATTGTTTCAAGCCTTCAACGAACGCACCGCCGTGCTCTATCAAGCCAGCGCGATAGGCGCAAGCCAACCGCAGTTCCATAGCAGTGACTATGTATTAATGTTGCAATGGCGTTATCGACTCCACCAAAAGTGGATGTACTTCGAAGTCAGCCCGCAGATGCACTACCCGCAAACACTGGGCTACCGCCCCAGTCCCATGCTCAGTCTGCGTTTGGAGATGCTGTTTGATAAAGCGCAGTGAGATTGGAGGTCAGCCACGTTTCAATCCGCGCTCGCACCGTGGTGCGAGCGCTACCAAAGCTTGCAGCCTGACGCACGGCGGTATCAATGTTTCAATCCTCGCTCGCACCGTGGTGCGAGCGCTACAGGCAAGCAGACCGGTATCCGCTGGCTAGACGCGTGGTTTCAATCCTCGCTCGCACCGTGGTGCGAGCGCTACATATTGCTGACCGGACTTTAAGTAAGCGCGGGAAATGTTTC
>JAVHRA010000068.1:0-3757 GCA_036171395.1 Gallionella sp.
AACATATTCCCGATGAAGGGGCTGCGGTGCTGGTCTGTAATCATGTGAGCTTCGTCGATGCACTTATTATCGCGGCTGCCTGTCGCAGGCCGGTGCGCTTCGTGATGGACCATCGCATCTTCCGCTGGCCGGTGTTGTCCTTTGTGTTCCGCGCCGGGCGCGCCATTCCCATCGCGCCGGAAAAAGAGGATGCAGCGCTCAAGGCGCGAGCTTTCGACGCAGTCTCGCTCGCGCTGGCTGCGGGTGAATTGGTCTGTATTTTTCCCGAGGGCAACATCACGGCGAATGGCGAAATGCAGCCGTTCCGTCCCGGCATCACGCAGATCATCGCGCGCGATCCGGTTCCCGTTATACCGATGGCGCTCGCGGGGTTGTGGGGCAGTATCTTTTCCCGCGCGGGTGGCGGCGTGTTGAGCAAGCCGTGGCAGGCGCGGCCCTTGCGCAAAGTGCTACTACATATAGGCTCACCTATCCCGTCCGCTGAGGTCAGCCTGAACGGCTTGCGCGAGCAGGTGTTGAAATTACGCGGCGCGCAGGCTTGAAACGCCGCTGGCACAAGCGTTTAGGGCTGTCCATCTAGAATGGTTGAGCCGAACGCGGCGAGCTTGATATACTGCTCGGCCTTGGGCTGGTCAAATAATACGAAATCTGGGAGAGGGAATGAACGCCATGGAACAAGCACGCTTCAACATGATCGAGCAGCAGATACGCCCGTGCGACGTATTGGAAGGCCGTATTCTGGACCTGCTCAAGCAGGTTCGCCGTGAGCATTTCGTGCCGCAGGCGCAGCGCGCTTTGGCGTTCGTGGATATGGAGATCCCGCTCGGGCACGGCACCTCGATGTGGTCGCCCAAGCTGGAGGCGCGTGTGGTGCAAGAGTTACAGCTGAGCCGCGCGGACAATGTGCTGGAAGTCGGTACCGGCAGCGGCTATCTGACCGCGCTGATGGCGACTTTGGCCGGACGCGTGACCTCAGTCGAAATCGTCCCCGAACTGAATGCCATGGCGAAACAGCATCTGCAAGCCTATCACCGTGACAACATCACGCTGGAAGTCGGCGATGCTGCGCAAGGTTGGGGCGATAGCCAATATGACGTGATCGTCTTGACCGGCTCTACGCCGGTGTTGCCTGCCGTGTTTCAGAATAGCCTCAAGGTGGGCGGACGCATGTTCGCCATCGTGGGCGATGCTCCGGTGATGCAAGCGCGTGTCATCAAATGTGTGGCCGAGGGGGTGTTCGAAACCATCACCATCATGGAGACCAGCATCCCCCCACTACAGAACGCCTCACAGCCACAGCGCTTCGTGTTTTAAGTCACGGTACGGATTGCGTTGCTGGGCGCGTGGCTGTAGCATTAGAGAAATCTAATATATTTGCGAGCCGCCATGAAACTCAAACCTATCGCATTCTTCATACTGCTCGCCGCATATAGCGGTGCGCAGGCTGCCGACCTGCTGGATACCTACCACGCTGCACAAGCCAATGATCCGGTGATCGCATCGGCCTATGCCGCGCAGCAAGCCGGTGCCGAGAAGTCCACGCAGGGGCGCGCTTTGCTCCTGCCGTCGGTGAATCTCAACGCCAACACCACCTACAACGATACCAACGTGCAGTACCGTCCGGCGCAGCCGCCGTTCTTCATGGGCGGTAACTACCGCTATAACACCCACGGTTACAACGTGAATCTGGTGCAGCCTTTGTTCAGGCAGCAAAACTGGATGGCTTACTCCGCATCCGAATTGCAAGTCGCCAGCTCCGAGGCGCAATACAAAGTCGCCGAGCAAGAGCTGGTGTTACGCACCGCGCAAGCCTATTTCGATGTGTTGATCGCCGAAGATGGCGTGCAACTGGCGCAGGCGCAGAAGTCCGCGATTGTCGAGCAGCTGGCGCAAGCCAAGCGCAACTTCGAAGTGGGCAGTGCCACCATCACCGACACTCATGAAGCCCAAGCGCGCTACGACCTGACCGGCGCACAGGAGATCGCCGCGCAAAACAATCTGGAGATTAAACGGCGCGTGCTGCAACAGCTGACCAACAGTCTGCCCGGCCAGTTGAAACGTTTGGAAGCTGAACTCAAGCTGGAAGCGCCGCAACCCGCCGAGATGGATCAATGGATAGGGGGTGCGCAGAACAGCAATCCGCAACTGGCCATCGCCCAAGCCAACGCGCAGCTGGCTGAAAAAGAAGTCGAACGCAATCGCGGTGGCCATTATCCGACCGTCGATCTGGTCGCCAACTACGGCAAGAACTACGCCACCGGCGGCACCTTCGGTCTGGCCAGCGACACGCGCAACAGCAATATCGGCGTGCAGCTGAACATGCCTTTATTCCAAGGCGGGACGGTCAATTCCAAATGGCGCGAAGCCGAAGCGAACCGCGAGCGCGCCCAACAGGATTTGGAAAGTGCGCGCCGTAACGTCACGCTGCAAACCAGTCAGTCCTACTTCGGCGTGGTCAACGGCATGGCGCAGGTGCAGGCTTTGCAACAGGCGCTGGTGTCCAGCAGCAGCGTGTTGGAAGCCACCAAGACCGGGCAGGAAGTCGGCGTGCGCACCAACCTCGATGTACTGAATGCGCAACAACAACTCTACGCGACCCGCCGCGACCTCTACCAAGCCCAGTACAACTACCTCATCAGCAAACTGCGTCTCAAAGCGGCAGTCGGCACGTTGGGCGAAGACGATCTAAAGCAAGTCAATCAGGTGCTGCATTAACGCCTGACTAAAACCCGCAGCATAGATTTTAACCAGGCAACCATAGCTGTTAACGCCTCGATGTCCTGATGGTTGCTGTGCGGTTGCCCATAACCCCGAGAAAAGGTAAGATTCCGGCCCTTTCGCTTTTGTATCTGGTTTTGGTATGGCGACACACGTCGCCATTTTTTCGCTTCGAGTTTGAGTGTTATTGAGAATTTACTGGGGAACGCCGTGAGCAATTCTTCTTTGCCTATGCAGCAAGGTTTATACGATCCGCGCCAAGAGCGTGATGCCTGTGGTGTCGGTTTTGTGGCCCATATCAAGGGGCACAAGAGTCATGAGATGGTCAGTCAGGGCTTGCAGATATTGAAGAATCTGACGCATCGCGGCGCGGTCGGTGCCGACCCCTTGGCGGGTGATGGCGCGGGTATCCTGCTGCAAATCCCCGATGCGTTCTTCCGCACCAAATGCGCCGCCGCCAGTATCGCTTTGCCTGAAGTGGGCGCGTATGGCGTGGGCATGCTGTTCCTGCCGCGCGATGCGGCGGCACGTGCTGCTTGCGAAAAAGTGGTGGCCGAAAAAATTGCAACCGAAGGTCAGACCTTGCTGGGTTGGCGCGATGTGCCGGTAGACAGTTCCATCTTGGGCGAGAGCGTCAAGTTGGTCGAACCGTGCGTGCGTCAGGTGTTTATCGGTCGCGGCGCAAACTGCGCAGATCAGGATGCTTTCGAGCGCAAGCTGTTCGTCATCCGCAAGACCATGGAGCACGCGGTGCGTGCCTTGGCCAATGCGCAGGGCAAGGGTTTCTATTGTCCTTCTATGTCGTCGCGCACCCTGGTTTACAAAGGCATGTTGCTGGCCGATCAGGTCGGCACCTATTACCTCGATCTGCAAGACAGCAGCGTGGTCAGCGCACTGGCGCTGGTGCATCAGCGCTTCTCCACCAACACTTTCCCGACTTGGAATCTGGCCCATCCATTCCGCATGATCGCGCACAACGGCGAGATCAATACCGTGCGCGGCAACGTCAACTGGATGGCGGCACGTCATGCCGCGATGT
>JAVHRA010000069.1:0-3757 GCA_036171395.1 Gallionella sp.
AACTGAGCCATTTTTTTTCACCAAAGTTGAGTGGCAAGAGATACCCTACTTCTGCAAGACGCATCTCAAGGGGCGCTTGGTATATTTTCGTGTGCGTCAGAGTTCGCGCGGTGAATTGCCCAGCCTTCGCCCCGACTCTTTGGCACGTAAGCTGGCGATCAAGTCTGACTCGGCTTTTTACAGTTGGTTGGAACGCGAACTGGCACACCGCTTCGACGTGGCTTGCTGTGCAACTCAGGAACAATTCCGCCGAGAAACCCGCGCCATCACCCGTTCAGGCCAGATCAAGGCGGGGGGGGAGCGGCACGAGAAGGATGACCGCCATCGTTTGGAAGATCGTAGTCGCTATGTGCTAGGTTGGAGTAACACAGCCAAAATTACCGCACTTGAAGTGCAATTAAGAAGTTTGGAAACCCGACTGGGTGACATAGGCAGTCTGATAAGTAAGATTGAATTAGCGCGCAGCAATCTGCAACAGCGCATTACGTTGTTCGCAAAGCTGGAGGTATACGCTGATTTCCGTGAAATAGACTGGCAGACACCCGCACGAGAAGTGGCCGCGTTAACGGAAGAGAAGCAAAAGTTGGAGTCGGCTTCAGATGCCTTAACACAACTGGTTGTGCAGCTGGGTATCATTGAGAAAACGTTGGCCGCGACTGAGCTGCTGCTTGAAGAACACAAAGACAAGCGATCTAAATCGGAGCAGAAGAATGCTGATGCCGAAACATTGCGGATACAAACACAAGCGCTTCTGAGTGAAGCTACATACTCAGTTCACTCGGCGCGATTTGAGCGTCTTGATAAGATTCGTGGCGAGGTATTGGGTGAACATCAGCTTACAGTTGAATCTTGCGATAACCGTGAGCGGGATATGCGCGAATGGTTGCAGGAGAAGATCGATGCAGAGGATGGAAAACTAAAGCGCATGCGCGACAAAATCATCCAGGCGATGGTCGCCTACAAAGAGGTGTTTAAGTTGGAGACCTCAGAGGTGGATGCCAGCATCGAAGCTGCCTTTGAATATCGCGCTATGCTCCATGCGCTCCAGGCTGATGACTTGCCGCGTTTTGAAGCGCGCTTCAAAGAGTTACTGAACGAAAATACCATACGAGAGGTTGCGAATTTCCAATCACAGTTGGCGCGCGAGCGCGAAACAATTAAGGAGAGAATTGCTCACATTAACGGCTCTTTAACAAAGATTGACTACAACACCGGGCGTTACATTCAACTTGAAGCGCAGCTCACACCCGATGCTGATATCCGCGATTTCCAAACGGATCTGCGTGCCTGTACGGAAGGTGCGATTACTGGTTCAGATGATAGCCAGTATTCCGATGCAAAATTTCTGCAAGTAAAGTTAATTATCGAACGTTTTCGTGGGCGTGAGGGTATTTCCGAACCTGATCGACGTTGGACAACCAAGGTCACTGATGTGCGTAATTGGTTCGTTTTCGCGGCGAGTGAGCGTTGGCGTGAGGACGATAAAGAGCATGAGCATTATTCTGATTCGGGCGGAAAGTCTGGCGGACAAAAGGAGAAGCTGGCATATACCATTCTTGCCGCGAGCCTGGCCTATCAGTTTGGTCTTGAATGGGGGGCAGTACGCTCTCGCTCATTCCGTTTTGTGGTCATTGATGAAGCGTTCGGGCGAGGTTCGGATGAATCAGCACAATATGGCTTGCGCTTGTTCGCTCAACTCAACTTGCAACTCCTGATTGTCACGCCCTTACAAAAGATACACATCATTGAGCCGTTCGTCTCCAGCGTTGGTTTTGTTCAAAACGAAGATGGTCGTGCCTCCAAACTGCGCAATCTTTTGATAGACGAGTATCGTGCCGAAAAAGCTAGGGTATCTGGATGAGTTGGACGAAGCCGAAAGATCTACGTGCTCAGCTAGAAAAACTATGGGAGCGGGGAGAAATCTTATCCAGTCTAGTGACAGGTGAGACGGTGTTCCCACGACGACTGCCACTCAAGTGCCCGACCTCAACGGAGATGGTTGATCGTTTTGATGAAGTGCGTACTTGGGTCGGCGAGATTCATACTGTTCAGTATTGTCGAGTTGAGACTCGGGAGTTCAAGCACCGCATTTTTGGCACTAACTCAATTCCTGCTGAGGTTTGGATTGATTCCTTAGATGATGCCGCTGCCTTTATTGCCAAGCGCAAAGATATTGCCAGATTTGTTGCTTTGGTTAATGAAACGAAACAGTCACAACCTGATTTATTGGCATGGCTGAAAAAACGTCCTATGCGTGCGTTGGCTTTGGCGGATGAGTGGACTCGGTTACTGGCAATCGTCACTTGGATGCAGGCTAACCCTAGGCCAGACATTTATCTACGACAGGTTGATATCCCAAGTGTGCATACTAAATTCATAGAAGCGAATCGAGGTGTGCTGGCTGAGTTGTTCGATATTGTTTTACCGCAGGAACGCGTTGATTTGACTGCTTCTGGTGTTGGTAAATTTGCAGAGCGTTACGGCTTTCGCGACAAGCCATTACGTATTCGTTTTCGACTGCTTGACCCGCATGCAATCCCCATTGCCGTAGGACAAGATATAACCCTTGATTCGCAAAGCTTTGCTAGTTTGAATCCAATTGTTTCGCGTGTATTTATTACTGAAAACGAAATAAATTTCCTAGCCTTTCCTCTGATAAAAGATAGCTTAGTCATCTTCGGGGCCGGGTATGGTTTTGAAATGTTGAAGAAAGCCGAATGGTTATCGCGTTGTCATATTTTCTATTGGGGAGATTTAGATACTCATGGCTTCGCCATCTTGGATCAACTCCGCAATCAATTTCCGCATGCAGAGTCGTTTTTGATGGATAAAGCCACGTTACTTAAATTCGAGCCACTCTGGGATATAGAGGAGCAGCAAACACTTCGCGACTTGCCTAGACTAACGCCAGCAGAACTTTCTCTATATAACGAGTTGCGTGACAACCGTATACGTAAAAACCTTCGTCTTGAGCAGGAAAGAATTGGTTTTACTTGGCTAAAATCTGCTTTGGAAAAGTTCTTGAAAGATTGATAGTCACTCTTGGGCTGTATAAAATTCGAGCAATATTTCCACCGACTTAGCACAACTCACTTTCCGTAACGGGGCTGAAAAAGAATCTATGTGGTTTTGGCATCATTTATCACTGCCGTTTCAGCTACTTCACTGACTGAATTTGTGCGGGCTTTAGGTAGGCTGGCCCAAACAGAAATAACAAAGAGTGCTCTATTGAGCGTGCGCTGATAACCAAGTTTATGTTTTTTTCCGGGCTGCAATATGAGCCCGATTCGGCTACTTGAATTTGACCTAGTCAAGCTATGCGATAGTCGCTTATCTTTCCTGACAGGTAGTCCCAATGATTTTAGAAAGTCCTCTGTTGCCTCCCCAAGAGCATGTTCTGCTGCGGGTATAGTTTGACGTAATGTTTTTGGATCGACTCTGGCTATATCGGACCGTGGTAGGAGGAGCGTTGATGGGGTTATGTGCTAGCATTGCGCACCGCAGTCGCGAGTGCTCCTAGGTATCTTAAATATTAGCTCGAGCGGAATTTTTAGGGCTTACTAGGGTGGTTGCGCGACTATTAATTACTGAGATGGGCACTAAAGCGTGCCCATTTTTTATCGTTATTTCACACCCAAGGTAGCTGTCGCACCTTGTTCTTTATTGAGTAATTCCTATATGTGGTTTAAAAATCTTTTCGTATATCGACTTCCTTCCAGTTTCAATATCTCAGCATCAGCATTACAGGAGAAACTCG
>JAVHRA010000070.1:0-3749 GCA_036171395.1 Gallionella sp.
TGCTGTGGCTCACTGAGCGCCGATGACAAGCTAAGGTTGGTTAGCAGGTTTAGGTTGGATGACCATCTGTTTTACTGCTTCACGTTTATCAGCGGGTACTTGACTGAAAGCCTTGTATTTCTCGCGTGCAGCCTTGCGCTGCTCTGGGGTGAGCTTGATCCATGTACTTAGGCGTTGCTGCATGCGCTCCTGTGCTGTCGGAGATAGCCGTGGGTAGCGCTTAGCAAGCGCCAACATTTCATTTTTTTGCTGCTCTGTCAGGTGATCCCACTCTTGCGCCAAGGGGGAGAGCACCTGTTGTTGTTGTGGGGTAAGTGATTTCCAAGGTTCGGCTATACACGCTGAGGTTGCTGCCAAGCTGGCGATGAATGTCGCTGCGATTAATGTGTTGCGCATGCTCTATACGTTGTGTCCGTTTAGTCTATGAATATCTCGATAGGTAGCTCATCGGTCAAGATCTGTTCGTCTAGCTCAATGTTATGTTGATGATGATTTTCTTGCCATAAATATCCAGCGCCGGCAGCAAGGGCCACAGCTAGTAGTGCCGCAGCGAACCATTGCTGCCGGGTATGTGGTGCTAGGTGGCTCGACCAGCGGTGTCCCGCAAGTTGCAGGACTTGAGCTTGAGTAGTCTGTTTCTGTAGGGCTTGCGCACGAGCGCGCTGCAGGCCCGAAAGCGTCTCTTGATCGAGGTTATTGGTGCTTTGATTGAGTATATGGATAATTTTCTTGGGATCCAATTTTGCTGTCATGGTAGTTCAACTCCTTTTGTTCTTAGTGCCAAGGCAAGCGCGTGGGTGGCTCTTGAGCAATGTGTTTTAACACTCCCTTCGGAGCAACCCATTGCGATAGCTGCTTCGGCTGTATCCAGACCCTCCCAGTAACGCAGCAGGAATGCTTCGCGTTGACGTGCAGGTAGGTCACGCAACGCTTCCTCTATCAAAGCGATCATCTGCTTTTGTTGGTAAGACAGCTGGGGGGGCTGCGGCGCACTCTGATTGTCGTCATCTGTAAGGATGTCCAAAGGGTCAAACTCTTCCTCTTGGTTCTTGGGTTGCATGGATGAGAACAAACTAGTCCATGCATTGCGCACTGATTGACGCCGGTAGTGGTCGCGTATGGTGTTTTGTAAAATGCGCTGAAACAACATAGGGAACTCTTCCGCAGGCTTGCCGCCATATTTTTCGGCGAGCTTCATCATCGCGTCTTGCACGATATCTAAGGCAACATGTGAATCGTGAACCGCAAAGTTTGCAATCTTATAGGCACGGCGCTCCACGCTACTTAGAAAATGACTTAATTCGGCTGGGCTGCTCAGTTTTTTCACCTCTTTGAAGTTGTCGCATGGTAACAAATCCCTAACGTTTCCGTACAGATACATCCTCGTTTCAAGGCAACGGTTGACCAAAATCGCTCGAGGCTTTATCTTATGCGGTCTTTTGAGCTTAATTTTTAGGGTGTGTGTGATGGAGTTGACCGGCGCAGAAATCGCTATCCGCTGTTTGCAAGAGGAAGGTGTCGAATACCTCTTTGGCTATCCGGGTGGGGCAGTACTACATATCTATGACGCGCTGTTTCAGCAAGAAAAAGTCAAACATATCTTGGTGCGACATGAGCAGGCGGCGATTCATGCGGCCGATGGTTACGCACGCTCGTCTGATAAAGTGGGGGTGGCATTGGTTACGTCGGGTCCCGGTATCACCAATGCAGTGACTGGCATCGCCACAGCCTATATGGACTCAATCCCGATGGTCGTTATCAGCGGGCAAGTGCCGACTTCAGCGATAGGTGAAGATGCGTTCCAAGAGGTCGATGCGGTGGGTATAACGCGTCCTTGTGTGAAGCATAATTTTTTAGTGAAAGACGTAAGAGACATTGCGTCTACGCTTAAAAAGGCCTTCTATTTGGCCAAGTCGGGCCGCCCTGGGCCGGTACTGGTTGATATACCTAAAGATGTGTCGAATCAACGGACTGAGTTTAGCTATCCCGAAACGGTGTCGATACGCGCTTACAATCCTTCGAGCAAGGGCGATAGTACGCAAATCAAGCGTGCTGCCCAGATGTTATTGGAAGCTAAGCGACCAATGGTCTATGCAGGTGGTGGCGTGGTGCTTTCCGGTGCGGAGAGTCAGCTGACTGATTTAGTGCGCTTGCTGGGCTTCCCCTGCACTAATACTTTGATGGGACTGGGCGGCTATCCTGCGACTGATAAGCAGTTTGTCGGCATGTTGGGTATGCACGGTACTTACGAAGCCAATATGGCGATGCAGCATTGCGACGTATTGGTGGCGATTGGCGCTCGTTTTGATGACCGCGTGATTGGTAATGTGGCTCATTTTGCTGAGATACCGCGCAAGATTATCCATATCGATATCGATCCCTCCTCAATCGCTAAGCGTGTCAAAGTTGATGTGCCTATCGTAGGCGACATCAAGGCCGTGTTGGATGAGCTTTTGGCAGTATTGCGCGTGACTAAGCGTAGTCCTGATGCGGCTGACCTCGCCGCTTGGTGGCAGCAGATTAAAGAATGGAATATCAAGGGCGGTGGACTGCGTTACAAGAATTCGACTGAGATTATCAAGCCGCAATTCGTGATTGAGACCCTGTATAAGATCACCCATGGTGACGCATTTGTAACCTCGGATGTGGGGCAGCATCAGATGTGGGCAGCGCAATACTACAAGTTTGATAAGCCGCGTCGTTGGATCAATTCCGGTGGCTTGGGCACGATGGGTTTTGGTCTACCCGCCGCGATGGGGGTGCAGTTGAAACATCCCGATGCCACCGTCGCCTGCGTGACAGGTGAAGGCAGTATTCAAATGAACATCCAAGAATTGTCTACTTGTAAGCAGTTCCATCTGCCCATCAAAGTGTTGTCATTGAATAATCGCTATTTGGGTATGGTGCGTCAGTGGCAGCAATTCTTCCACGGTAATCGTTATTCAGAATCCTATATGGATGCATTGCCTGACTTCGTTAAACTGGCCGAAGCCTACGGTCATATTGGTATGCGTATCGAGAATCCGGCAGATGTGGAGCCTGCCTTGAAAGAGGCGTTTGCGCGCAAGAAAGATTTGGTATTCATGGATTTTCAAACCGATCCTAAGGAAAATGTATTTCCTATGGTTCCCGGCGGCAAAGGCTTGTCGGAAGTCGTACTGTCGGAGGATCTGTGATGCGTCATATCATCTCATTATTGATGGAAAACGAAGCGGGTGCTTTGTCTCGTGTCGCCGGACTCTTCTCGGCGCGTGGTTATAATATTGAATCCTTGACGGTAGCGCCTACCGAAGACGCGACTATGTCGCGTATGACGATCGTGACACGTGGTTCAGATGCTGTCATTGAGCAGATCACCAAGCAGTTGAACAAACTCATCGATGTGGCTGCGGTGATGGATCTATGTGAAGGAGAGCATCTAGAGCGTGAACTGATGTTGGTCAAGGTTAGAGCCGAAGGGCAAAACCGTGACGAACTAAAGCGCATGACCGACATCTTCCGAGGTCGGATCTTGGATGTTTCATCCCACACCTACACAATAGAGTTGACAGGTACACGTTCAAAGCTGGACAGCTTTTTGCAAAGTATCGATGCGAGCCTGATCCTGGAGACGGTACGAACCGGAGCTTCAGGGATTGGCCGTGGCGAACGTATCTTGAAGCTATAGTCCTTACGATTTTTTTACTTGAATTACTAACGAAAGAGAACGACATGAAAGTTTATTACGACAAAGACGCAGACCTCTCCCT
>JAVHRA010000071.1:0-3744 GCA_036171395.1 Gallionella sp.
GCAGTTCTTGCATAAGGTCTGCCATTCCTTACTCTTCTTGTACACCGAGACAGCGCGGAGGATGGTGTGATGGAGGTTGTTTGCAGTCATACCGTGGAAGACAAAGCCACTGGCACTTCCGTCAGCCAGTGTCGCGGCATTACAGTCCACCACCGAATCGGCCAAGCCACCCGTGTCGTGCACCAAAGGCGGCGTACCGTAGCGTTGGCTGTACATCTGATTCAAGCCGCAAGGCTCAAAACGCGAAGGCATGATGAACATATCCACTCCGGCCTCGATCTGATGCGACAGTGCTTCATTGAAACCCACCATCACACCTATCTTGCCGGGATAGCGCAGTGCCAAGTCTTGTGCAGCTTGCTGCATCGCGCTATCCCCGCTCCCCAACATCACTAGCTGTACCGGTATTTCCATCAGGCGCGGTGCAATCTCAAGTAGCAGGTCTAAGCCTTTCTGATGGGTGAAACGACTGACTACGCCCAACAAGGGGATGCTGGCGTCTTCATCCAGCCCCATGCGTTTTTGCAATGCTTGCTTGTTCAGTGCCTTGTCTTTAAGGCTCTTACTGTTGTAGTTCTTCACCAAATGAGGATCACCAGCCGGATCCCACTCTTCTTCATCGATACCGTTGAGTATGCCAGTGAGTTGTGCGGCTCTATCACTCAACAAGCCTTGCATACCAAAACCCAATTCATCTCGTTGTATTTCTTTAGCGTAGTTCGGGCTGACTGTGGTGATATGGTCGGCGTAGAACATACCGGCTTTGAGGAAGGACATCATGCCGTGGAATTCCAACCCTTGTATGCTGTAGCTGGACGCTGGCAAACCTAGTGCATGGAGGTTGTTGCCGGGGAAGTTACCTTGGAACGCGAGGTTATGGATGGTGATGATGCTGGCTGCGGCACCCGCTTTGAAGTGCAGATAGGCTGGCGTTAGACCGCTTTGCCAGTCATTGCAATGTACCAGATTCGGATGCCAAACCAGTGGCGTGGCCCGCCCGCCCAGTATCGCGGCAACCTTGGAAAGCAAAGCGAAACGCTTGGCGTTATCCGCCCAGTCACGCCCTTGCGTATCTTGGTAAGGACCGCCATCACGTAGATAGAGTCCAGGACAATCCAATACCAGCAAGGGCACATCGTTGTCCATCTTGCCGGACAAAAGCCGTGAAGTTGGGAAGCCCGTCAGATAAGTGAAAGTTGCGACGACCTCGAAGTTACTACATTTGGCCATCACCATCGGATAGCCCGGCAACAACACCCGCACATCCACGCCTAGCTTGCGTAATGCCGCCGGCAAAGCGCCGCTGACATCTGCCAAGCCTCCGGTCTTGATTAACGGTGCAACCTCGGAGGTCACAAACAATATCTTCATAGCAGCCATTCTCATCTCCCCAACTTCGCCGGATAGAAGCATCGAGCAAAGTACACAAAAGTTATTTTTATCAATTCCCCGCTGTCGCCGCAGCGTATAAAGCCGGGCCGTATAAGGCGGCTCTGTCGTTCAATATCACCCTGATAGGCATGGCTTCCAACAGGTGGCGCATCCGTCCTTTGTTGAGCAGTGCAGCAAGGAACTCACCGTCTTGCAGCAAAGGCAGGATCTTGGGTGCGATGCCACCGCCGATATAGAGCCCTCCCCGGCTCATCATCTTAAGCGCCACATTGCCCGCCTCGGCCCCGTATAGTCGCACGAAACAAAGCATAGTCTCGCTACAAAGTGCATCGCTGCGCAGCAAAGCGGCCTGCGCGATGATGGCCGCCGCATCTCCTGCGCGCATCTGTGCTGGCAAGTCGCCCTGCGCTTGGGTGTTGCGATACACACACAGGAACTCATAGATGCTGACGATGCCCATACCGGATACCACGCGCTCCCAGCTGACATGCGCGAACTGCTGCTGCAAGTGGCAGAGCAGATCGAACTCTAGTTGATTACTTGCGGTAAAAGAGGCATGACCACCTTCGGTAGCAAAAGGACGATGTTGCAGCCCATCCCAATACAGACCGGCTTCCCCCAGACCCGTACCCGCAGCAATCACCGCCTGATTTCCAACGGCATCTGCTGCACCGGCCTGCAAGGTCAACAGATCATCGTCACGTAAAGCAGGCATGCCACAAGCGGTCGCTTCCAAATCGTTGAGCAAGTTGCAACTTAGCAAACCGAAGCGCTGTTGCAATGCATCCGCATCGATATACCAAGGTAAATTAGTGGTACTCACCACCCTGCCCTTTATCGGCCCAGCAATACCTAAAGCCGCATGGATATGGGTATCGGTGTCATTTAGGAAATCCGCCAGCAGTTCGTCGAACTGCGCATGAGCCTGACTCGGATAGCTGTATTCACGACGGATACTGACACGCGTGCCATGCACTTCGACCAACGCAAGTCTGGTCTTAGTGCCGCCGATATCCCCCGCGAGTACGAGTTGCATGCTCTGGCTAGTCGCCTTTACTTAGATTTGAACTGAGTGTGTCTGACTTTCCATACTTGGTCAGCATATTCACGTATGGTGCGGTCGCTGGAGAACTTACCCATACGCGCTACGTTCAAGATGGCACGACGCGTCCACTCCTCCTGATCTTGATAGACCGCGCTGACTTTTTCTTGAGTCGCGATATAACTCGCATAGTCAGCTTGTAGCATGTAGTGGTCTCCGTTCTGAGTCAGATTCTCATAGAGGGCGCGATAGCGACCGGGCTCTTCTACAGAGAAGAAACCGGTGCCTATCATTTCCAACACTTGGCGCAACTCGGCATTGCCATGGTAATGCACCATAGGGTTGTAGCCACGCGCGCGTGACTCGGCCACTTCAGGTGTGGTCAGACCGAAGATGAAGATGTTGTCCGAGCCGACCTCTTCACCGATCTCGATGTTCGCACCATCCAGCGTACCGATGGTCAGCGCACCGTTCAGTGCCATCTTCATATTGCCAGTACCTGAAGCTTCAGTACCCGCAGTGGAGATCTGTTCTGACAGATCACTGGCCGGGAACAGATTCTCGGCGGACGATACATCGTAGTTAGGATAGAACACGACTTTGAGTAGATTGCCGACAGCCGGATCGTTGTTGATGATGCTGGCTACGTCGTTAATCAGACGCACGATTAGCTTGGCAGTCTTGTAGCCCGGTGCCGCCTTACCCGCAAAGATCACCGTACGTGGCGTAACACCTTGTGTCTGACCAGAGCGTATGCGGTTATACATGGTGATGACATGCAGCACGTTGAGCAGCTGACGCTTGTATTCGTGAATACGCTTGATCTGCACGTCAAACAAGGAACTTGGGTCTACTGTGACGCCGACCTTGTCTTTAATGATCTGCGCCAGATGCACTTTGTTGGCATGCTTCACTTCACGGAATTGCTTACGGAACTTGGCATCATCCGCAAACGGTGTAAGGTCTTGCAACTTGGTCAGGTCGCCAACGAAATCCTTGCCGATACGCGACGCGATCAGTTCGGATAGTTTAGGATTAGCCTGATTCAACCAACGGCGCGGTGTAATGCCATTGGTGACATTAATGAACTTGGTCGGATAGATGCGGTGGAAATCAGCGAACAAAGTGGTCTTCAACAACTCGCTATGGATAGCCGCAACGCCGTTCACGGTATGACTACCAATGATGGCCAGATACGCCATGCGCACGCGTCTACCATTGCTTTCATCAATAATGGAAACGCGGCGCAGCAAGTTGGTGTCGCCGGGGAACTGGTGATTCACTTGCGCCAAGAAGCGCTGGTTAATCTC
>JAVHRA010000072.1:0-3739 GCA_036171395.1 Gallionella sp.
TACGTGCGGTGTATGCCAAGCGCAACGTGCCCGACCTGTGCAGCGTGGTGGCGGTGGATGATGTGGAGCGGCTGGGCGAGCAGGCGCAGATTGATCTGTTTGACCTCTACAATCAGGTGCGCGACGCGGGCGGCATGTTGTTGGTGAGCGGTAAGGACGCACCGCAAAATCTGGCGTTACGCAAGGATTTGCGCACCCGCTTGGGCTGGGGCTTGGTGTACCAGCTGCACCCCCTCAGCGAAGCGGAAAAGTCGCTGGCTCTGCAACAACATGCCAAAGACAAAGGCTATCGTTTGCCCAAAGAAGTCATCCAGTATTTGCTGCGCCACGGGCGACGCGACCTACCCAGTCTGATGAAGGTGTTGGACGAACTGGACGCCTATTCGCTCAGCCTGCACCGTAGTCCCTCGGTGCCCCTATTGAAACAGATCATGCAACCTGAATTGGAACTCTGATGAAACTTGCCTTATTCGACCTCGACAACACCCTGCTGAACGGCGACAGCGATTTTGAATGGTCGCAATTCCTCATCCGTATTGGGGTGCTAGATGCCGAGTTGTTCGAGGCGCAGAACCTCAGGTTCTACCAGCAGTACAAGGCAGGGACGCTGGATATACACGAGTTCCTCGATTTCCAACTCAAGCCATTATCGCGCCATCCGCGCAGTACCTTGGATGCTTGGCATGAGCAGTTCATGCGCGACAGCGTCATGCCGATGATCACCGCGCCTGCTCGTGCGCTGGTCGCTCAACATCTGGCGGCTGGCGATGTGTGCGTCATCATCACCGCCACCAATAGTTTCGTCACCGCGCCTATCGCACGTGAGTTTGGCATCCAACATCTGATCGCGACTGAGCCGGAACATAACGTTGGTGAATTTACTGGTCGTGTGGCGGGTGTGCCTAGTTTCAAGGAAGGCAAGATCACTCGTTTGAACCAATGGCTAGCCGCACGCGGCTGGACATTAGATAGTTTCCAAGACACCACCTTCTACAGCGACTCACTCAATGATTTGCCCTTGCTCAAGATCGTGCAGCATCCCGTGGCGGCCAATCCCGATGACACTTTACGTGCATATGCAGAAAAATTCGGCTGGCCTATCGTGAATTTGAGGTAGCGCTAGGCGGTTGCGATGGGCTGCAATCCGCTCTACTCAAGTGGCTAAAAAATATCCGCACTCGAAAGAGTCTTAGCGTTTAGAATGCGCACCGATTGTAAGTAGTTTGTTTCTTCGCATCATGGCGCGAAACTTTTCACTACTGGCTTTACCTTTCAATTAGTCACAAATTTTTATCGTTTGAATGTGCTGGATGCATCATTGCGTCTGCAATTTCGTCATCAATCTTTCGAGGGATCGCTATGCGTGATGCACTAGCTGAGACTGGCAATGTCGCACCTCGACGCGAGGCAGCGGTTGAGCTGAGCGTGGATAGAGACAATGTCATCGTGCGGGTCAACACTGCATGGGATGCGTTTGCGCAGGCCAACGATGGTGCGCATTTGGCGCAAGGCGCAGTGCTGGGCTCGAATCTTTTGGATGCCATCAGTGGTCGGGTGAGTAAGAATTTTGCCTTGGCCGTATTGGCGTTGGCGCGTCGTCGCGAGCAGGGAGTGATTTTCGATTATCGCTGTGACTCGCCGCGCTTGCGTCGCTTCATGCGCGCGCAGGTGAGTTCGGATAGCAGCGGTGCGGTGCATTATTCGCACGAGCATTTGTACAGTGAAACACTTCCACATCTGGTCGCATTTAGAACTGCCACCCAACGTGGCCGCGATACTTTAATGCGATGCAGCATTTGTAATCACGTGCGCCAGACCGGTCTATGGCGCACTCCCGAGAGTTGCGATGCGGATACGTCTATTGAAGTGACGTATGGTGTGTGCCCGAGTTGTGAACAAATGCTTAAGGAGTGCTGATGGTTAGCTTGCCTAGTGTTGGGCTATGGATAGTAGACAGTAGTGCCTACACGCGCTCGCTGTTGTCGGATCGCTTGGCGCTAATGGCCGATTGCAGCCTGCATGAATATGCAGCTTGGACGGCTATCGAACTCGTTACTTTTAGCCAAGCGGCTAGTGTGCTGGTGTTGAATCATCATGTTAACGATGCGTCGCCATTTGATTTTTTGCAGCAAGTCAAAAGGGTTGCGCCGCATAGTTTGGTGGTGGTCCTGAGCAGTCCGGGGGCGCCGCATCGCGCATTTGAGGCGGCTAATAAAGCGCATGCCTGCATCGATATGATTTTTGATAAGCCCATCGATCTGGAACAATTGGGCGGATATTTGAGTGAGCGCATCACGCTGTTGCGCCAACAACAATTACTGAATCAGGAGCATTTGGATCTGCTGCGTTTCTTGCCTACCGCAGCTTTACAGCGAATATTTTCACAGCCGTCACCAGGCAAAGCGGAGTTGTTTGATATGGCGGTGATGTTTACCGACATTCGTGACTCTACGCAGTTAATTGTTCGCGAAAGTGCGCGTAACTATTTTGCCAAGCTTAATCGCGTGCTGGCCAGCCAAGCACGACTCATCAGGTTTTACGAAGGCATGGTGGTCAAAACCACTGGAGATGGCTTGTTAGCAGTCTTTGAAGGCGCGGCACGTTGCCATCTCGCCTTGAAGTGCGCGAATGCAATTCAAAGTTCTCTTGAAGCGCAGGGCACTCCGGTGGGTATCGGTATCAGCGATGGTTTGGTGCTGACGGGGATATTAGGCACGACGGAACATCTTCATTTTGATGTGATCGGCGCTCATGTTCATCTGGCGGCGCGCTTGTGCAGTCTAGCTGTGGCAGGTGAGATTTTGGCGACGCGCGATGTCGCCACCAAAGCACGTTTTAATTTCCCAACACAACCCATGCATGACTCGATAGTAGTGCGCGGCTTTGACGAAGCGGTGCCTTGCATCCATATAAAAATCTGAGGAAAGTTTCCATGAAAAGTCAATTTAGCGACCAACAACTTAGTCACATCATCGATCAGTCCTTAATCTATCAATGTGCTTGTCCCGCACAGGTTGCCAAGCATTTGATTGGGCTACGCGATCTATATGAGTACCAGCAAAACTGCATCAATCAAAGCGCAACAGACAAGATGGTGCATGAGCGTATCGCAGCGGATGCGCAACGCGCCCATGCCGCACTAGAGGAATGTTTGCGCGAAGTATTGATGATCGAGCAATGGGATATGGAAACGCTCGCGATGCCCGCCAGTTTGCAGAAAACCCCACGCAGTTTTTAATCTTTGAGGAGAGTCACATGTTAGTACGCCTGATATACGCGAGTTATTCCACCACCGATCTGAGCAAAGTGGACATCAAACATATTTTGCGCTCGTCGCAAAAGAATAACGGCGAGAAACGCATCAGCGGTGTGCTGTTTTATTCAGACCGCTACTTTTTGCAATGCTTGGAAGGCGAGCGCCATGCAGTCAATGAAACTTATCTGCGTATCTCATCGGATCCGCGTCATGCCAAATGCATCCTGATCGAGTACCGCGCAGTGCCATCGCGCTTATTTCCGAGATGGGCGATGGAGCATGTGAGTTTCTTTGGCGGCATGGATAACGAACTGATTTTGAAATATAGCGAGACCGGTGTCTTCCAGCCTTTTCACTTCACACCACATCAGGCGAACGCATTTTTGGCCGAGGTCGCGACGATATCGGAACAACTCGGTCAGACGCTAGAGCGTAGCAAACCAAAATTGCAGTTGAACATGGATTGATGATCGAACCCATTAT
>JAVHRA010000073.1:0-3723 GCA_036171395.1 Gallionella sp.
GGCGCAGGCCGGAATCCAGCAAAATTAACTTCCCGCGTAGCGGTCAATGCCGCGATGTTATCCCGCTTCGCGGGATAATCTTTATCAACTTGATTCCGGCCTGCGCCGGAATGACGCGCGGGTAATGGACTGCTTGGGCTAAGTTTATCGCGCTTTGGTAGCGGGGCGATGCAGCAGATTCACCAGCAAGGAGGTGAGGATGCGCAGCAGGGCAAGCAGCAGCTCCACCAGCAACAGACTCACGAGGGCGGCTCCGGCACCGAACAACAGCGCGTCTTGATTAAGCAGCACCGTGTAACTGTATTGCGCCAGCGCTTCTTCATGCAGTTGCGCATCGCTATGCAACAACACGTGTAGGGCACGTTGCGGCAGGGCAGTGTTTAAGGCGCTCAGCTCCGCTTCGAAGTGTGTTTTGCGTTGCAGCATCTGCTCGATGGCTTTGCCTTCTTCTTTGAAGGGCAGTGCTTCACTGTTGCGGTGCAGTGCCAGCAGCTTCTCCATGTCACCGTCGAAATACTTGCTCGCGATCTCAATGAAGGGTTGCAGATTGATGTTGACCTCGCGCAGATGGGCATCGACACGTTTCTGGTATTGATCGACAAAACTAGGCACTTGCAGACCTATTAATAGCGATATACAGGCCACGACGATCAAAAGATAACGATAGATGACACTCATTGCTTTACCTCTTTGCAAAACGGTTGAACAGCCAGCGCGCCCAAGCCGTGACTTCGGTGGCGCTCATGCCCAGCATAGCATCTTGCTTGGCCAGCTCATCGCCCGCCGCACCATGCAGATGCACGCCCAGTAGCAAGGCATCATCGGCCGCTATCCCTTGTGCGATTAGGGCTGCGAGTATGCCAGTCAGCACATCACCCATACCTGCCGCACTCATGCCGGGATTGCCGGTGCTGTTGATATAGAGCTTGCCGTCGCGGGTTGCGCATACGCTGCCCGCGCCTTTCAGTACGATGCTGCTGTGGTAGCGACTACGCAATTCAGCCGCTTTTTCAAGACGATTGCGCTGGATGTCGCGGGTGTCACAGCCTAATAGCCGTGCGGCTTCGCCGGGGTGCGGGGTAAGTAGGGTCAGGGCGGAACGTGCGCCGAGAAGAGTGCGCAGATCGGGGCGCATGGCGAGGATATTGAGAGCGTCTGCGTCCAACACCAAGGCGGCCTCACTTTGTATGGCGTTATGCAGTAGTTTCTGCGCGTTTAGGCTTGTGCCCATGCCGCAACCGATTGCCAGCACATTGGCGGCAAAGAAATCTTTACCTGCAGCGCCCGCCACATGAGAGTGTTGATGCAGTAACTCGGCTGCTTTGTGCAACATCAACTCGGGCTGTAGCAGATCCACGCTAGGCGCATCCTCAGCTAGCAGCACGGCGTGTACACAGCCTGCCCCCAGTTGTAGTGCGGCACGTGCGGCCAACAGCGGCGCGCCCACCATGCCAGACTGCCCGCCGATCACGACCACCGTGCCGAACATGCCTTTATGGCTGTCGTGCGGACGGCGCGGGATGCGTTTGCTCAGTTGTTTGAGGTTCAGGGTGCTGGCTTGCATGGTGTCAGGACCGGTCAGAGTGTGGAGGCGGGGCGCTGCGTTTACACGGGGACTTAATTAGAGCTTCCCTAGTATAATCGCGCTCCGAATTTTATATCACCCGTCACCGCTATGTTTAGAGTCTCTGTTGGTACTGCCGCCCTGTCTGCGTTTCGTCTGGAAAAACTTCGTGTCGCCATGCAAACCGTGGCACCAACCGTGGTGCTGCAAGACACCCGTCATTGTTACTTCAGCGCACTGAAAACCAAGCCATTGTCTACCGCTCAAGCGAGCCTGTTGGACAAGGTGCTGGGCTTGGACAAGCGCGCAGGTGAACCTAGAAACTCGACAGAAGCGACGTGTGTGCTAGTGGTGCCGCGTCTGGGTACCATCTCCCCTTGGTCTACCAAGGCTACTGACATCGCCCGACATTGCGGTGTGAGCGGCGTAGAGCGCATCGAACGCGGCGTGGTGTTCTACCTCGCTAGCAGCAGCGGTAAGGGTTTGAGCAAAGCGGAAAGCGCAGCGGTCTTGCCCCTGTTGCACGATCGCATGACAGAATCCGTATTGACCGATGTGGAAAGCGCAGCGGAAAAGATTTTCCAGCACGGCAAACCGCAACCCCTCGCCAGCGTGGATGTACTCAAGGGCGGTAATGCCGCTTTGGAGCAAGCCAACCGCGAGATGGGTCTGGCGCTGTCCATAGACGAAATCGAATATCTGGTCGAGAACTTCAAGAAACTCAAACGCAATCCAACCGACGTGGAACTGATGATGTTCGCGCAGGCTAATTCCGAGCATTGCCGCCACAAGATATTCAATGCTGACTGGGTCATCGATGGTCAGCCGCAAGACATGTCGCTGTTCGGCATGATACGTAACACGCACAAAGTCAGCCCCACCGGCACCGTGGTCGCGTATTCCGATAACTCCTCCGTCATCGAAGGCGCGCGCGTCGAGCGTTTCTATCCGCGTGAAGATGGCAGCTATGGTTTCAGTGAAGAGCTGATGCACACGCTGATGAAGGTCGAGACGCATAACCACCCAACAGCTATTGCGCCGTTCGCCGGCGCAGCAACGGGTAGCGGGGGTGAAATCCGTGACGAAGGCGCGACCGGGACCGGCTCACGTCCCAAAGCGGGTCTGACTGGTTTTTCGGTATCCAATCTGAACATTCCCGGTTTCGAGCAACCTTGGGAAACGCCATACGGCAAACCTTCGCGCATCGTCACGGCGCTGCAAGTCATGCTGGATGGTCCATTGGGCGGCGCAGCCTTCAACAACGAATTCGGTCGTCCTAATCTGACCGGTTATTTCCGTACTTTCGAAGAGACAGTTAGCGGCGAGATGCGCGGCTACCACAAGCCCATCATGCTGGCCGGTGGTGTGGGCAATATCTCCGCTATCCACACACATAAGCACGACTTGCCAGTAGGCGCACTGGTGGTGCATCTGGGCGGTCCTGGCATGTTGATCGGTCTGGGCGGTGGTGCGGCATCGAGTATGGACACCGGCAGCAACGCTGAAAATCTGGACTTCGATTCAGTACAACGTGGCAACCCTGAGATGCAGCGTCGCGCACAAGAAGTCATCGACCGTTGCTGGCAGCTGGGTGCTGAAAATCCAATTCTTTCTATCCACGACGTAGGCGCGGGCGGTATGTCCAATGCGCTGCCTGAGCTGGTGCATGGTGGTGGTCGCGGTGCGAACTTCGAGTTGCGCAAGATCCCGCTGGACGAGACCGGCATGTCGCCGAAACAGATCTGGTGCAACGAATCACAAGAGCGTTATGTATTAGCTATTGCGCCCGAGCGTTTGGAACAGTTCCGCGCTTTCTGCGAACGCGAGCGTTGCCCGTTCTCGGTAGTCGGCGTAGCGATAGAAGACGATCAACTGATCGTGCACGACACCGAGTTCGACAACGATTCTGTGAACATGCCGCTGTCCGTATTGCTCGGCAAGCCGCCCAAGATGACGCGCAACGTAGTGCGCGAGATACCGCGCCTGAGTGCTTGCGATATGAGCAAGATCACCTTGAAAGACGCAGTCGAGCGTGTGCTGCATTTGCCTGCGGTGGCGAACAAGACTTTCCTGATTTCGATCGGCGACCGTACCGTGGGCGGCATGACCGCACGTGACCAGATGGTCGGTCCTTGGCAAGTGCCGGTGGCTGACGTGGC
>JAVHRA010000074.1:0-17363 GCA_036171395.1 Gallionella sp.
ATTGCGGCGACGATATTGCATCGTGTGTGGCTCGCCCGTGCTGAGACATTCTCGCAGCGCCAGTAGCAATTCTTCTGTATCTTCGGGATGCAAACTGGCGATCCAAGTATCAAGATCGGTATGGAAACTCTGTGGGTCGTGGCCCAGCATTTTGATATATTCGGGGCTGACCAAGACTTCGCCCGTCTGCACATTGACGTCATACCAACCCTGTTTTGCGGCGTTCAGTGCGAGGCGTAAACGTTCCTCGTTCTGGCTCAGGATTTGTTCCGCCAACTTGCGTTCCGTGATGTCGCGCGACATCACGATAAAGCGACTAGGACCCTCATCATGGGATGATTTAAGCGAGATCGATAGTTCGAACCAACTTACCCCCGTGGGCAGTCTGAGTTGTATCACCTTCCCCCGCGAAGTGCCGTCGCGCTGCGCTTCTTCCAGTGCCGCCATAACGGTTTGCGCGGCAGCAGTCGGCAGCATCTCCTGCACGGTATGCCCGAGTAGTCGTTCTTTTTGTGCGTAGAGTAGCTGCGTGTTCCGTGCCCAGATGTTCAGGTAGGTTCCCTGTTGGTCCATCTCGAACATCAGGTCGGGTATGGCTTGCAGCGTCGCGGTTAGATTGCTGTTCAGTTCCAGTAGCGCTTGGTTGGCAGTGAGACGCTCGGTGATGTCTTCAGAAATCCCCAATAAATACAGCGGCACATTATGCTCATCGCGTAACACGATCTGTTTGGTATGCAGGGTACGTGGGCCGTTCGGCGTGTAGACCAACTCATTAGGGATATCCAACACACCGTGGTGTCGTAGCGCGTCGCGTTCATGCCGAGTGGCGCTGTCGGCTTGTTCTTTGAACTCGACATCATAGTGATTGTGACCTAGTAGTTCGGTGCGGTCATGGCCTAATAACGCTTCGCCAGCACGATTGATCAGCGTGTAACTCAGGTCTGCGGCGCGCTTCAAGGTCACCATGACAGGGATGTTCTCGATGATGTTATCGAGCAGAGCATGGTTGGCTGCCAGTTGTTCCGAGTGCAACTGTACCAACCGTTTTTCGTCCTGCAAGCGGCGATTCACCCGAATCAGATTGAAACCCAACAATACGATGGCGGACAACGCTAGCGAGATGGCGAGTATGGCTAAACGGTAGCGTTCCCACACGTCATGCGGAGTAAAGGTGGGGATGATGTCGTAGGGCGGCATACGCAGTTCGCGTAACACTGTCTCTACCGAGGAGTAGTCGGACGGCACATCGAAACCGTTGATGTTGAGTGCGCGTATCAGTTTGGTATCGTCATGTATGGTGAGCAGATACGCCGCTACGCGCCGTTTCAGCTCTTTATTCATTTGCGGCAGCGCGGCCAATGGCCATTCGGGATAGAGCTGGGTGGACACGGCCACTGGAAAATCAAGTAGATTCTCGCGGTGGATGATTTGTAACTGACGCATGTCGAGCTTGCCTTCGTCGACCATGCGTTCCAGTTCACCCGAGCGCACAAAGCCTACATCGGCACGCCCCGCTAATACTTCAGCGACGACTTTGTCTTGCGGCATCCCAGTGAAGCGTACCTGCATGTTTTTGCCTAGCTTCAGCCCGATATTCTTGAGCTCGTAAGCCTGCATCTGGTACCCGCCCAGCGAGTCTGCCGCAGTGGCCGCGATGGTCTTGTTTCTAAGGTCTTTGAGTTGTTGGATGTCTGCGCGTTCGGCTTTGGTGAAGATTACGCCGCCCATGGCGCTCACCGCTTTACCCTGCTCGATATTGGCTAGCGTAAGCAGTGGTGCAGAGAGCCCGCTACGTTTGGCCAGGAGTAGATAGTTGCCGGGATTGGTCAGCACGAAATCAACTTGCCGTGCTGCGACCACCGCCTGTAATTCTGGGTAGCCGTAAGTCTCTACGATAAAATCGTAGTCTGGTATGGCTTTGTGTAACGCGGCGGCCAGCGGTTGCCATTGGGCTTGCGCGATAGCTGGGGGGCGGAAGGCAAGGATGCCTAACTTGATCGGCTCGTTGGCCCAACAGGGCATGTTGAGCAAGCTCAGCATGCCTAGCAGTGATAAGTATCGTTCGACGCGGTGCATCAGCTTTCCTGCTCAGGTAGATATTCAGCGCGGATGAGCTCGTGCAAATCCGCAGGATGATGCAGCACGCCGGCTTTGCCTATCACCTCCGCTACAACCGCTGCACTTTGCAGCAAGGGCGGCGGGGTGGTTTTAAGCATGCGGTAATTATTGTCCAGATCGGGTAATAGCAGTCCCTTGAATGCAGTCATCACCTGATCTGCCGCCAGACCAAAATGTGCCGCCATGCGATAGGCGGCATCATCTGGATTGCTGTTGATATGCGCCAGTGCTTTGAGGTGGGCTGCGACCAGATGATGCAGGGCATCCGCATGCGCGTCGTCTAACGCGTTTGGATGGACGGCAATCACATCATAGATGAGGTCTGGGGCCTGACGACTATCGAAGATGGATTGGCCACCCTCGTGGTGGAGATGAGTGGCCGTGGGTTCATAGGTGATCGCGGCATCGATCTGGTTGTGATGCCAAGCTTTAATCTGTAGGTCGGTTGTGAGCGGCACGAACTGCACCTCTTCGGCCTTAAGTCCGGCTGCTTGTAAGATTTCGTATTTCATCAACGCGCCTAATGCGCCATCTTCCACGCCTATGCGTTTGCCTTTTAGTTCTGCCAGCGTGTTGATACTGGGTTTGGCCAGCAACATGTCGGCACCTGCCGAAACATCGCAGATCAAGATCACCGCCAAGGCAATGCCGTTCTCGCGGATGCGTAATACTTCATCCAAAGTTAGTCCGGCTGCATCGATCTTGCCTTGCTCTATCAGTTGGATGGAGTCAGTGAAAGTCTCGGCATGAAGCAGCTTCACTTGTTGTGTATCCAGCCAACCCATATCGTTAGCCAGCGTTAGCGGTATATAGCCCGGCCATAAGTGGGTCGCGACGGTGATCGGTTTGGCAGGTATCAGGCAGCCGGACAATAGGGGCGTGCAAGCGAAGCTGCCCAGTAAAGTCAAAAAGCTGCGGCGGGAGAGAGGCACGAGTTTTGTACGAAGATAAGGTTGGCTGACTTTAGCAAGTTGCAACAGATCTAGCGTTCGTTAGTTTCTATGGCAGACAACGAACGCTGGCCTTTAGCCCAGCAGATGTTTCACATGTTCGCGCTCTTCGGACAGTTCGCGATAGCTGTCTTCCATGTGCTTGCGCCCCAAGTCACTGATGGGCAAGTCCTGCACGATTTTGTAATGGCCATTCTTGCAGGTGACAGGAAAGCCATACAACACGCCTTCGGCTATACCGTAGCTGCCATCGGAAGGAACGCTCATGGTCACCCAGTCGTTGTGGTGGGAGCTGAGCATCCAGTCATGCATATGGCTGACCGCAGAGTTGGCGGCACTGGCGGCGCTGGACAAGCCGCGTGCGGCAATCACGGCCGCGCCGCGCTTCTGTACGGTGGGAATGAACTCGCGCTCTACCCAAGCTTGGTCAGGCAGGATGTCGCGCACCAAGCGACCACGTATCTCGGCATGATCCAAATCGGGATATTGGGTGCCGGAATGATTGCCCCAGATAATCATCTTCTTGATGTCACGTATCGGCTGGAATAGTTTTTGTGCGACTTGTGCAATGGCGCGGTTGTGATCCAGACGCATCATGGCGGTGAAGTTGCGCGGGTCCAGATCGGGGGCATTCTTCATCGCGATTAGCGCATTGGTGTTGGCGGGGTTGCCCACCACCAGCACTTTGACATGACGCGCGGCTAGTTCATTGAGCAGCTTGCCTTGAGTGGAGAAGATCGCGCCATTGGCTTCGAGCAGGTCTTTGCGTTCCATGCCGGGGCCACGTGGGCGAGCGCCAATAAGCAGGGCGACTTCGGTGTCTTTGAAAGCAACGCGTGGATCGGCAGTGATGATGACTTGTTGCAGCAAGGGGAAGGCGCAGTCTTCCAGTTCCATCTGCACACCTTGCAACATACCTTGAGCTTGGGGCAGGTCGAGTAGTTGCAAGATCACCGGCTGTTCTCGTCCCAGCATGTCGCCATTGGCGATACGGAACAATGTTGCATAGCCTATCTGTCCGGCGGCGCCGGTGATGGTGATCCTGATGGGTGCTTTCATGGTGCGCTCCTTGGACTATAAGTACGCATCATAGTAGTTTTATTTTTCTAAGGCTATGTGAAAGGTGTAGCATTGCGCCATTATTTTTTACCTCATGGCAGAGAGCATAGTAATGAATAAAAAACGTCCCAAGCACCTAGCCTTACATCTCATCAAGTTACCACTCCCCGGCTTCGTCTCCATCCTGCATCGCGTCAGCGGACTAATGCTTTTCCTATCCTTGCCCGTGCTATTGCTGATGCTGCAATACAGCCTGCGCTCTATCGAAACTTACACCGCGTTGCAGACGATATTCGCGCATCCCTTGATTAAGTTGATGCTGTTGGGATTGTTGTGGGCTTTCTTACATCACTTCTGTGCCGGTCTGCGTTATTTGGCCATCGATCTACATTATGTGAAGAGCCTCGCCCAAGCTCGCAACAGCAGTAAAGTGGTGCTGGCGGTGAGTTTGATTCTGACTGTTTTGCTGGGAGTTAAATTATGGTGAACCGTGTCGTCGTAGGTGCTCATTACGGTCTGAGCGATTGGCTGGCGCAACGTATCAGCGCCGTGGTGATGGTGATTTATAGCACGGTATTGGTGGGCTATCTGCTGCTGCAAAAGCAAGTCGATTACGATACTTGGACGGCGCTTTATTCCAGCCAGTGGATGCGCACCTTCAGCCTGCTGTTCCTGCTTGCCTTGTTCTATCACGCATGGATAGGCGTGCGTGACATCGTGATGGACTACGTCAAACCCGCCAGCATCCGCTTGGTGATTCATGTCTTGGTGATATTGGCGTTAGTCATATACACCATCTGGTCCGTACAAATTCTTTGGGGAATGTAGGAATGGCAATCGCAAAACGAACTTTCGATGTGGTGGTGGTAGGCGCGGGCGGATCGGGGATGCGCGCGGCGTTGCAGTTGGCGCAGGCCGGGCTCAAGGTGGCAGTGTTGTCCAAGGTGTTCCCAACTCGCTCGCACACGGTGGCTGCACAAGGTGGTATCGCTGCCTCGTTGGGTAACGTCACCGAGGACAACTGGTTGTGGCATATGTATGACACAGTTAAAGGCTCGGACTATCTGGGCGACCAAGATGCCATCGAGTTTATGTGTCGCGCTGCGCCGGAAGTCGTGTATGAGTTAGAGCATTTCGGCATGCCGTTCGACCGACTGGATAGCGGCAAAATCTATCAGCGTCCCTTCGGCGGACACATGCAGGACTTCGGCAAGAACCCGGTACAACGCGCTTGCGCGGCAGCCGACCGTACCGGTCATGCGATGTTGCATACGCTGTACCAACAGAACGTCAAAGCTAATACCAATTTCTTCGTCGAATGGATGGCGCTCGATCTGATACGCAATGCCGAGGGCGATGTGCTGGGCGTGACCGCGATGGAGATCGAGACCGGCGAGACCATGATTTTCCATGCGCGCGCCACCTTGTTTGCCACGGGGGGGGCGGGGCGTATCTTCGCTTCCAGCACCAATGCTTTTATCAATACCGGCGACGGTCTGGGGATGGCAGCGCGTGCTGGCATCCCGCTGGAAGACATGGAGTTTTACCAGTTCCATCCCACTGGTGTGTACGGTGCAGGGGTGCTGATCACCGAGGGGGTGCGCGGCGAGGGCGGCTATCTGGTGAACAAAGACGGCGAGCGCTTTATGCCCAAGTACGCGCCCAATGCTAAAGACTTGGCCAGCCGCGACGTAGTGTCGCGCGCCATGACCATAGAGATTAACGAAGGACGCGGCTGCGGCCCCAATGCGGACCACGTGATGCTCAAGCTCGACCATCTGGGCGAAGATGTGATCAAGCAACGCTTGCCCGGCATACGTGAGATCGCGCTGAAATTTGCCCACGTTGATCCGGCCAAAGCACCTATTCCCGTGGTGCCCACCGCGCATTACATGATGGGTGGTATCCCTACCAATTATCATGGCCAAGTCGTTGCACCGTACAAGACCGGCCCGAATGAAGTCGTACATGGTCTGTATGCAGTGGGCGAGTGTGCTTGTGTGTCGGTGCATGGCGCGAATCGTCTGGGTTGCAACTCTTTGCTAGACCTGCTGGTGTTTGGCCGCGCAGCGGGCAAGCAGATCATCGAAGACTTGAAGAGCAATCCGCATGTGAAACCGTTGCCTGCCGATGCGGGCGATTATTCCTTGGCGCGTCTGGCGCGCTTGGAAAAGCAAAAGAACGGTGAGAGTGTCGCCGAGGTGGGTGCGGAGATGCGCAAGGTGATGCAGAAGCATTGCGGCGTGTTCCGTTTCCCCGAGTTGTTGATAGAAGGTGTCTCCCAGATCAAGGAAGTCGCAGCACGTGTCGCTAATACCGAGATTGGTGACAAGAGTCGCGTGTTCAACACCGCGCGTATCGAGGCCTTGGAGTTGGACAATCTCATCGAAGTGGCGCAAGCCACCATGATCGCCGCCGAGGCGCGCAAGGAGAGTCGCGGTGCACATGCACGCGAAGACTATCAAGCGCGTGACGACGTGAATTGGCTCAAGCACAGCCTGTATTTCAAGGAGGGTCACCGTCTCGATTACAAACCGGTGCGCCTCAAACCTTTGACTGTGGATTCCTTCCCGCTCAAGGCAAGGTCGTACTGATGTAACTAGCGCAGCATCATCATCCTAGGAGGCACCATGAATAAGTCATTGTGGTTTTTTGCGGCATTGTTTTTTAGCGGTGCCGTTCAGGCGGCCGGTAACGATGAACTTTGGTCGGTGTCCTCCAAGATGGAGATGGCGGGCATGCCTTTTGCCATGCCGGGGCACACCAGCAACGTCTGTATCGAGAAGGGCAAGCAGAACGATCCCAATCGTGCCGTACCCAGCGATAAAAATCAGAACTGCAAGATGTCTGATGTGAAGATGTCGGGCAACAAGTCTTCTTGGAAGATCGCTTGTACCGGAAAAGATGCGATGACCGGCAGCGGCGAGATGACCTCCGGCAACGGTTCCTACACTGGCAAGACACAGATGCATAGCAAAGATGGCGACATGACCATGAGCTATGAAGGCAAGCGTATCGGAACCTGTGATTACGCCACCGAAAATCCTTCCGCCCAAGCCCAGGCCATGATTGCGCAACATCAGGTTTTGTCTGAGCAGGAGCGCATCAAGGAATGTAAAAAAGCAGTGGATGATAATGCCTACGGTCATTTTTTGAAGCCTGATTGCAGTTGGGCCAAGGATGCACAAAGCAAAAAGATGTGTGCAGCTGCATCGTGCCCGGATATGCGTCCGCAGATGTGCGAACGCTTGAGTAAAAAACTATCCGCTTCCGATGAGGATTATCAGTATCTAGCTGACCATAAAGAGGCCAAAAAACTGACGCTGGAGTGTGGCTTACCTTTTGAGAGGGCTACGCGTACCTACTGTAAACACCAGTTGGATGCCAAGGACTATCAAAAGGTCGCCGAATACTGCGATAAAGAGGCCAAGCCTTTATTTGATAAATATTGCGCCGGTCGAGATTACACCGCCGCGATGGACAGTGGCTACGGGCCTATTTGTCAGCGTTATGGCAAGTGGAAAGAGGCCACGGATGCGCCATCAGATACGCAGGACAAGCAGTCTGCTGATAGCAAACCCAATAACACCAATCCCGCAAAAGCCATACTCGATGGCGCCAAAAGTCTGAAAGGGATGTTCGGATTCTGATCTTATGCGGCTAAGTCAAATCGCGCGGGTGTTGTGTGGTGTGCTTATCACGATATCCGCTGGCTTAGCCGCCCCTTTACCCTTTCCCGTCACCGCTAGCTCCTATCTCATTCAGGTGAACGACCAGACGCGCTGGGCGCGTGCTGTAGATAGTCGGCTTGCGCCTGCCAGTCTCACCAAATTGATGACGGTGTTGCTGCTGATGGAGCGCTATCGGCCTGATGCTGAAGTCGTTATCAGTGCTGCTGCAGCGCGCGAGTCGGGTAGCCGCTTGGGCTTAGAGGTGGGCGAGCAGGTGCGTGTGCAAGATCTGCTAGCGGCCAGTCTATTGAACTCCGCCAACGATGCCTGTCATGCGCTTGCCGATCATGTGGCGGGCGATCAGCAGCATTTTGTCGCACTGATGAATCAACGCGCGCGCCAATGGGGCTTACACGACAGTCATTTTAGTAATGCCTGTGGTCATGACGATCAGCAGCATTACACTTCTGTACGCGATTTAACGGTGTTGGCCAGCAAGGCGATGAACTATCCGGTGCTGATGGATTTGATGGCCAAAAAATATATGGAAATCAGTACGGCAGATGGTCGGCATCATTTTCACTTGGCTAATCACAACGCACTGATTGGCCGTTATGACGGCGCGATCGGTATGAAGTCTGGCTATACCAACAAGGCGGGCAAGTGTCTGGTGGCGTTGGCTAAACGTGATGGTGTGACGGTGTTATTGGTGATGCTGCATGCGGCGAACCGCTGGTGGGATGCCTCGGACATGTTGGAATACGCGTTCGCACAGGCCAACAATGATTGAGCAACGGCACGTACCTTTTGTACTGCTACTAGCGCTACTTCTGCTGTACAGCAATGCTTGGTTTACTCCTTTTCAGTTCGATGATTACAACGTCATCGTTGCTGCTTCCGGCGTAAGCAGTTGGGCTGCTTGGTGGGCGGACTTGGGGCATGGCTTGCGTCCTTTGCTCAAGCTTACTTACACATTGAACAACAGCCTGGACAGGGATGTATGGGGCTTTCATCTGTTCAATCTGGCACTTCATCTTGCCAATGCATTGCTAGTCTATGCACTGGTCAGACGAGTGATGCAACTATCTGGCCATGCTGAGCAGTCTATGTCTGTCGCGGTTTGGAGCGCTTTGTTGTTTATCGCACATCCTGCCCATACAGAGGCAGTGACCTACATCAGTGGACGTTCGATGTCGTTGATGTCGTGCTTTTATCTCGCAGCCCTGTTGGTCTATATCCAAGGCCGCGAGCCCATCAACCAACGGGCTCTGTATCTTTATTCCCCAATGCTGTTCCTGTGCGCCGTGGCGAGTAAGGAGACCGCACTGACGCTGCCTGCGATCCTGTTGCTGGTTGAATATCTTTTTATCCTAGCTGCGCTTGGCGGAAACGCGTTAGATATATGTTGGTGCACGTGCTCCTATTTCTGTGTGCGGTGCTGCTACTGCTGATGCAGCAACGTTATTGGCAGATGATTTCGTTCAGCGCGAATCTACATGGCTGGCAGATCAATTTTTATACGCAGTTACACGCCATGAGTTATTTGCTGGGACAAACGTTGTTGCCATGGCAAATGAATATCGATCCAGATATCGCCATCCTTGCTGATCTCTCCGCAGTCTGGCCCGACTTGATGTTATGGTCGGGAATATTGTTATGGGTGGCGTGGCGATCGCATCGAGAGTCACTCTGGATGTTTGCTTTGCTGTGGTGGGTGTTGCAACTGTTGCCCCTCTACGTATTTCTGCCACGCTTGGATGTGGTCAACGACCGGCAGCTCTATCTTGCTGATTGGCCCTTGTTGCTTTTGCTGGTATGGGTCATACACGGCGGCGCAGCACATACTGCTGCGGTGCGTAAATTGGTATTGCTTGCCGGCATATTGAGTTGTGCATTTTTTACTTGGCTCAGAAACGACGACTATCGTAATGAGACTGCGTTGTGGCAAGCAACGGTACGGGCTTCGCCCAATAAAGCTAGACCGCAGAATAACTTGGGTTACGCCTATTTTTTGAGTGGGCATGCTACCGAAGCAGAACAGGCCTACCGTGCGGCATTGAGTATTGATAAAAATTATTGGCGAGCTGAAAATAATTTGATACGACTGCGTGAGAATAGGCAATAATTCGCAACCGGAGGAATCAGTCATGCGTTTTTCGATCTATCGTTACAACCCCGACACCGACAGTGCGCCCTATATGCGCGACTATGAGTTGGAAATTCCGTCGACCAACATGATGTTGCTCGATGCCTTAGTCCTGCTCAAGCAGCAAGACGATAGTCTGTCACTGCGCAAATCTTGCCGTGAAGGTGTGTGCGGCTCCGATGCGATGAACATCAATGGCCGCAACGGTTTGGCTTGTATCACACCGTTGTCGTCACTGAAGCAACCGGTGGTGTTGCGTCCCTTGCCGGGTTTGCCGGTGATACGCGATCTGATTGTGGATATGACGCAGTTCTTCAAACAGTATCACTCTATCAAGCCGTATCTCATCAACAACGATCCGCCGCCCGAAACCGAGCGCTTGCAGTCACCTGCACAGCGTGAACATTTGAACGGTCTGTACGAGTGTATCTTGTGCGGTTGCTGCACTACTTCTTGCCCTTCGTTCTGGTGGAATCCCGATAAGTTCGTTGGTCCTGCCGGCCTGCTACAGGCCTATCGCTTCATTGCCGATACCCGCGATCAGGCTACTAGCGAGCGTTTGGATGACTTGGAAGATCCGTATCGTTTGTTCCGCTGCCACACCATTATGAATTGCGTAGATGTTTGTCCCAAAGAGCTCAATCCCACCGAGGCGATCGGGCATATCAAGGATATGATGGTGAAGCGTCTGGTTTGAGTGTGGTCTTAGTGATAGGAATATCGTGGTCATCGAAGTGCGTGCAGCGAATCTAGCAACTCCCCCCCAGCATGAGGCAGCAGAGCTGAAGCGTATGCTTTGGCGTTGCAGGCGCGGCCTGCTCGAACTGGACATCATGCTCAAGCCGTTTGTCGCCCATCAATACGCGAATCTGAGTGAACCAGAGTTGTATGTGTTCGAAGCTTTGCTGGACCTTCCTGATAACACCCTATGGGACATGATGTCTGGACGTGTGCCAGTCGAGGATGCCGCCCAGCGCGCGCTGTTGCAAAAAATTAAAACGGCCTAATTAGACATAGATAGGAATGAATATGGAAAACAAGCGTGTAGCTACCCTGACCTTGGATGATGGTCGCAGTATCGAACTTCCTATTATGTCAGGTACTCTGGGCCCGGATGTTATCGACATACATGGTCTGGCCCAACTGGGCGTATTCACTTACGACCCAGCGTTTTTTTCCACTGCTAGTTGCTCCTCTGAGATTACTTATATCGATGGTGATGCCGGTTTGTTGTATTACCGTGGCTATCCTATCGAGCAATTGGCCCAAAACCCCGATTTCCTAGAAGTTTGTTATTTGTTGCTCAACGGTGAGTTGCCGAATGCTGCGCAAAAGAAAGCGTTCAACGATCACGTTATTCACCATTCCATGGTGCATGATCAGTTGGCACGTTTTTATAACGGCTTCCGCCGTGACGCTCATCCTATGGCAGTAATGGTGGGGGTGGTGGGGGCCTTGTCGGCCTTCTATCATGATTCGTTGGACATCAATAATCCCGAGCACCGCGAAATTTCCGCTCTGCGTCTGCTGGCCAAGGTACCCACCATTGCCGCAATGTCCTACAAGTACAACACCGGATTCCCTTTTATGTATCCGAAGAACAAGTTCACTTATGTAGAGAACTTCATGTACATGATGTTTGCCACGCCGGCTGAGGAATATGTGCCCAATCCCAAGTTGGTGCGGGCATTGGAGCGTATCTTCATATTGCATGCTGATCATGAGCAGAACGCATCCACCTCCACGGTACGTCTGGCTGGCTCTAGTGGTGCGAATCCTTTTGCCTGTATCGCCTCTGGTATCGCGGCCTTGTGGGGCCCGGCACACGGTGGTGCCAACGAAGCTGCATTAAAGATGTTGGAAGAAATAGGTGACATCTCACGTGTGGAAGAATATGTACAAGGCGTGAAGGATAAGAAGTATCGACTGATGGGATTTGGTCACCGCGTTTACAAGAATATGGATCCGCGTGCTTCAGTGATGCGTGAGACCTGTTACGAGGTATTGGAAGAGTTGGGTTTGCACGACGACAAACTATTTAAGCTGGCGATGGCGCTGGAGAAAATCGCCTTGAGCGATCCATACTTCATTGAACGTAAACTTTATCCTAACGTCGATTTTTACTCTGGCATTGTGCTACGCGCCTTGGGTATCCCAACCAATATGTTCACCGTGATTTTCGCTGTGGGCCGTACTGTAGGTTGGATCTCGCAATGGAGTGAGATGATTGCGGAAAAGGGACAGAAGATAGGCCGTCCGCGTCAGCTCTATTCTGGATCTCCTCGCCGAGATTTCGTTGCGGTGGATAAACGGTGAGTGCCTCCGAAAATCTGATGCAAAGCATGCGCGCAAGCTCGGCGCTGTTTGGTGCCAATGCGGCATTCGTTGAGGCACTCTACGAAACCTATTTGCAAGACCGATCTGCCGTGCCGCAAGAATGGCATGAGTATTTCGACGACTTGCAGACTTCTTTGCAAGGTGCGCCAGATGTGGCGCATAGCCCGATTCAGCGTGCTTTTGAGGCGCTGCCCAAGGTGGCGGCAGTCCAGCTGATCTCGCCCGAGGCAGATTTGGAGCGCAAGCAGGTCAAGGTATTGCAACTTATCAATGCACACCGTTTCCTTGGCGTCAGAATTGCTAATCTCGATCCATTGGCTAGACATGCCAAGCCTGTAGTGGCCGAGCTGGACCCGGCTTACTACGAGTTAAATGCCGCCGATTTGGATAGCACTTTTGATACCGGTTCTTTGGTGGGCGGCGCGCGCATGACCTTGCGCGAGATCCTCAAGCTGTTGCGTCAGACCTATTGCGAGAGCATAGGCGCGGAGTATATGTACATCAGCGATGTGGCTCAGAAGCGCTGGATACAGCAGCGTCTGGAGAGTGTGCGCGGTGTGGCCGGTTATGACGCAGCGCAGCGCAAACGCATCCTAGAGCGCATCACGGCGGCAGAGACTCTAGAACGTTATCTGCACACCAAATACGTCGGACAGAAACGCTTCTCGTTGGAGGGCGGTGAGACCGTCATCCCGCTGCTCGACCATCTGCTGCAACGCTGCGGTGGGCAGGGCGTGGAAGAGGCGGTGATCGGCATGGCGCATCGTGGCCGTCTCAATGTGCTGGTGAATATACTCGGCAAACAGCCGTCTATGCTGTTCGCTGAATTCGAAGGTATCCATGCAGAACACCTGACTTCCGGTGATGTGAAATACCATCAGGGCTTCTCGGCGGATATTGCTACACCTAGAGGCGAGTTGCATGTGGTCCTGGCATTCAATCCTTCCCATCTGGAAATCGTTAATCCAGTGGTGGAAGGTTCAGTGCGTGCACGTCAACATCGACTCAAGGATTATGCGGGTGCCAAAGTACTGCCCATATTGATACACGGTGACGCATCATTCGCCGGACAGGGCGTGGTGATGGAGACGTTAGCGATGTCACAATTGCGCGGCTTCCGTACCGGTGGAACGGTACACATCATCATCAATAATCAGATTGGATTCACGGCTTCAGATTCGCGCGATACCCGTTCCTCCAGCTACTGTAGTGATGTGGCGAAGATGATAGATGCCCCCATTTTCCATGTGAATGGCGACGACCCTGATGCGGTCATGTTGATTACGGAGATCGCGCTGGATTACCGTATGCGATTCAATCGCGACGTGGTCATCGATATGGTGTGTTTCCGCAAGTTGGGCCATAACGAGCAAGACGAGCCGCTAGTCACGCAGCCTTTTATGTATCGTTATATACGCAAACACCCCGGCACCCGTGCGGTGTATGCCGAGCGTCTAGCCCAAGAAGGTGCGATCAAAGCTGAGGAAGCGGAGCAAATGATTGCGCGTTATCGTCAGGCGATGGATGAGGGACGTAACTCCATAGAGCCGGCGCTCTTGGTCAAGAGCAATAAAGTCACCACCGACTGGACGGCCTTCAAAGGCGATATCCGCTGGTATATGCCGGTACAGACTGGCGTGCCTGTGGCTAGGTTGAAAAATCTTGCAGCCCAGTTGTCAGCTATACCAGAGGGTTTTGTGTTGCAGTCACGTGTGCAGAAGATCGTCGATGATCGTGCTGCGATGGCGCAGGGCGAGCTGTCCTTGGACTGGGGGATGGCCGAGAATCTTGCTTATGCGACGCTGCTAACCGAGGGATATCCAGTGCGATTGTGCGGCCAGGATAGTCAACGCGGCACTTTCTTTCATAGACATGCGACGTGGCACGATCAGAACCGCACCGTGTGGCATGAGGGGGCTTATACCCCGCTGCAACACCTTACGCCTGAACAAGCTAACTTTACCGTCATCGATTCATATCTTTCTGAAGAGGCGGTGTTGGGCTTCGAGTATGGCTATGCCACCGCCAGACCGAATTCGCTGGTGTTGTGGGAGGCTCAGTTCGGTGATTTTGCTAATGGTGCGCAAGTTGTAATCGACCAATTTATCGCGTCCGGCGAAGTGAAATGGGGACGTTTGTGTGGTCTAGTAATGTTGCTTCCGCATGGCTATGAAGGGCAGGGGGCGGAACATTCTTCGGGCCGCATCGAGCGTTACCTGCAATTGTGTGCTGATCACAACATTCAGGTTTGTATCCCTTCTTCGGCGGCGCAGATGTTCCATCTCTTGCGCCGGCAGATGCTACGTCCTTATCGCAAACCGCTTATTGTGTTTACACCCAAGAGCTTGTTGCGCAGCAAGGATGCAGCTTCACCTTTGAGTGAGTTCAGTCACGGGGAATTTCAGAATGTGATTGCCGAAGTAGATGCGTTGGATAGCCGCCATGTGCGTCGCATTATTGCGTGCAGCGGCAAACTCTATTACGAACTGTTGGCGGCGCGCCGTAGCAAGGGCATTACCGATATGGCCATCATTCGTTTGGAGCAACTCTATCCTTTCCCGCATATGGATTTTGCCAAACAGGTGGAAAATTATCCGAACGCTAGCGAATTCGTATGGGCACAGGAAGAGCCGGGCAATCAAGGTGCATGGCATCGCATTCAGCATTATTTTTTGCGTAATCTGCGCAAGGGCATGAGGTTGGATTATGCCCTGCGTCCTTCCTCTGCTGCACCGGCTGCCGGCTATCTTGCAGTGCATCAGGAACAACAAAAAGCGGTGGTCGAAGCGGCATTCCGTGACAATCTCGATATCAAACCAAATCCAGGAGCAGCACACCATGAGCATCATTGAAGTCAAAGTTCCGCAACTATCCGAATCGGTTTCGGAGGCCACGCTTATTACTTGGCACAAAAAGGTCGGTGATGCGGTGAGTGAAGGCGAGAACCTGATTGATGTAGAGACTGACAAGGTCGTGCTGGAACTGCCTGCCGCCAAATCTGGCATCTTGACCAAGATTGTCAAAGCGGATGGCGCTAAGGTGGTGAGTGCGGAACTCATCGCCCTGATAGACACGGCGGCAGTGGCGATCAGCCCAGTTGCCAGCATTTCGGCGGTGTCGCAACACGCAGCGGTTGCTCCTTCAGCACGAAAATTGGCGCACGAATTGGATGTGGACGCTACGCGCTTGTCAGGGACGGGACGTCATGGTTTGGTCACTAAAGAGGATGTGATGCAGGCTACGCAACAACCTGTTAAAGCCGCAGAAGTTGCACCTTCTGTGGCGATACCTCAAGGAGCAAGACCCGAGCAGCGTGTGCCTATGACACGTATTCGTCAGCGTATCGCTGAGCGCCTTTTACAATCCCAGCAGAACGCCGCCATTCTGACTACGTTCAATGAAGTGAACATGCAGCCGGTAATCGATTTGCGCAACCGCTACAAGGATGCCTTTGAGAAGAAACATGGTGTGAAGCTGGGATTCTCTTCCTTCTTCGTTAAAGCCGCCGTGTTGGCCTTGCAGAAGTTTCCTATCGTCAATGCATCTGTGGATGGCAATGACATCATCTATCACGGCTATTTCGATATTGGTGTTGCAATAGGCAGTGAGCGCGGTCTGGTCGTGCCGATCTTGCGAGATGCAGACAAGCTTTCGCTGGCCGATATTGAAAAGCAGATTGCAGATTTTGGTGCCAGAGCCAAGATGGGCAAATTGACTATGGAAGAGCTTACGGGAGGAACCTTCTCCATCTCTAACGGTGGGGTGTTCGGCTCGATGTTATCTACGCCCATCATCAATCCGCCGCAGGCTGCCATCTTGGGCATCCACGCCACTAAAGACAGGGCGGTGGTTGAGAACGGACAAATTGTGATTCGTCCGATTAATTACCTGGCAGTCTCGTATGACCATCGCATTATCGATGGTCGTGAGGCGGTGCAATTCCTAGCTACCATTAAAGAGGCGCTGGAATTTCCAGGGCGGGTGTTATTGGAGCTGTGAATGAAGACATTCAAGGCATATCGTATCTTCGAAGAAGGCGGTAAGTCAGCGGGACGTTTTGCCGATATCACATTAGATGAGCTTGATCCGGGTGAGGTCGTAATCGAGGCGCATTACTCCAGCGTGAACTACAAAGATGCCTTAGCGGCGACCGGCGCAGGTAAGGTGATACGACGTTTTCCCTGTGTGGGTGGTATCGATGTGTCCGGTGTCGTGGCGAGCTCCACTGATATGCGCTTCAAAGTCGGTGACGAGGTGTTAGTCACCGGCTATGACATGGGCGTGGCCCATGATGGTGGCTACGCCGAATTGGTGCGTGTGCCGGCCGACTGGGTCGTGCATCTGCCCAAAGGTATGACGTTGTTTGAAGCGATGGCCTTGGGAACGGCGGGTTACACGGCGGCGCTGGCGATACATCGTATGGAGCAAAACGATTTGCGCCCAGAAAATGGCAAAGTCATTGTCACAGGGGCGACCGGCGGTGTATCTAGCTTGGCGATACAAATGCTCGCCCAGCTTGGCTATAAAGTGACTGCATTGACGGGTAAAGGGGCCGAGCACGACTATCTGAAGTCATTGGGGGCCAATGAAATACTGTCACGCAAGGACTTGGTCATGGGTAGTCGGCCCATGGAAAAATCGCTCTGGGCAGGGGCGATGGATTCCGTCGGGGGCGAGACGCTAGCTTGGCTAACGCGCACTATGCAGCAGGATGGTTGTATTGCCAGTTACGGCAATGCTGGCGGTTTTGAGTTACACACCACGGTCTTGCCCTTTATCTTGCGTGGAATACGTTTGCTCGGAGTGGACTCTGCTGCCACGCCTATGCATTTACGTCATCTCGTTTGGCAGCGTTTGGCGACGGATTTACACCCCAAGCAGTTAGAAAAAGTAGTTGCAAGAGTGCATTTTGCTGATTTACCGCAGGTTTTCCCCAGATTGATGCAAAGTCAGCTGCGTGGGCGCGTCGTAGTCAGCATGAAAACACTTGTATAGTGTTATAATCTCGCTTCCCAAGCTGGGAGCAACGCGAAAGTGGCGGAATTGGTAGACGCACTGGATTTAGGTTCCAGCGCCGCAAGG
>JAVHRA010000075.1:0-4467 GCA_036171395.1 Gallionella sp.
ATCTAAGGTGGAGAACTGCTGGCAAAGTCCACGGCGAGCGGTGTCTAGCTCGAAATACCAATCGGGTAGTGCTTTGAGCGCGGTATGGATGGCGGTCTCGGGCGTGTTGTTTTCGGCGTGCAACAGCTCGGAAGGTTGCAGTCTTTCCAGCTCGGCGGCCAAGTTGGCTGCGCCAGTCTCGCACACGAAGAATTGCCCCGATGCCAAGTTCAACCAGGCCAAGCCCAGCCTGTTGCCGCGTTGTTGCAAAGACAGCAGTAGATTGTCGCGTTTCTCTTCCAGCAAGGCGGAATCAGTGACAGTGCCCGGCGTGACGATGCGCACGACCTTGCGGTCTACAGGACCTTTGCTGGTGGCGGGGTCGCCGATCTGTTCACAGATGGCAATGGACTCGCCCATCTTCACCAAGCGCGCGAGGTATTGCTCGGCCGCGTGATAGGGCACGCCCGCCATCTTGATGGGCTTGCCGTTAGAGGCGCCGCGCTGCGTGAGCGTGATGTCGAGCAACTTCGCAGCACGTTCGGCATCGGCCATGAATAGTTCGTAGAAATCGCCCATGCGATAGAACAGCAGCATGTCGGGATACTCTGCTTTGATACGCAGGTATTGCACCATCATCGGGGTCTGTTTTTCGTGGCTGGCTGTCATGCGAATCTAACTGTGCTTATGCGAACTGGGGTGGGCAGTAGCGGAGTCGTTTACTGCTGCAACACGAGCGGGTGCGTACTCGTGCCGCAGTACTGTCATGCTCAGGCCTTGCTGGCTTTGAGAGCGTCGGTCAGGTGTGGCGCCATGAGTTTGAGCAGTTGCCCGTGGATGTCGGGATTGCCCGCACAGATGTGGCCGGTCTTGACATAGCCGTTTTCGCCGCCCAGATCGCTGACCAAACCACCCGCTTCGGTGACGAGCAGACAACCTGCCGCGATGTCCCAGCTCTTTAATCCGGTTTCGAAGAAGCCGTCGTAGCGACCCGCTGCCATCCATGCCAAATCGAGTGCTGCGGAGCCAGGACGACGCAGACCGGAGGACTGCTGCATCACATCACGCAGGATGTTCATGTAGGCATCCATGTGCTGGAAGTTGGAATAGGGGAAGCCGGTGCCGATCAGTGCATCGGCCATGTGCAGGCGCTTGGTGACACGAATGCGCTTGTCATTGAGGAATGCGCCGCGACCACGGGTAGCAGTGAACAGCTCGTTGCGGACGGGGTCGTAGATGACGGCTTGGGTGAGGATGCCTTTATGTTGCAGTGCAATGGACACCGCGAACTGGGGTACGCCGTGCAGGAAGTTGGTCGTGCCATCGAGCGGGTCGATGATCCACAGAAATTCGGATTCGCCTTGGGCGCCGCTCTCTTCTGCTAAAATTGCATGTTCTGGGTAGGCTTCCAGTAAGGTCTGTATGATGACTTGCTCGGCCGCACGGTCCACTTCGGTAACGAAATCGGCGTGCGATTTTTTGGTCACAGTGAGGTGATCAATCTTGTCTGTAGAGCGATAGATCAAATTGCCGGCGCGGCGAGCGGCCTTCACCGCGATGTTGAGCATGGGATGCATATCAATACGACCTTTTTAATGAGCTGGAGAAATTCAGCGCGCATTTTAGTTGGAATTACGGTTTGAATAAACAAAATCATTTGAGCAATACCCGGGTCGTGCTCAGCCATACCACCCATCCGGGCAATATCGGTGCGGCAGCGCGAGCGATGAAGACCATGGGCTTGCATCATCTCTATCTGATCAATCCGCGTCACTTTCCCGATCCCCAAGCCAACGCCATGGCTGCTGGTGCGGACGATATTCTGGCTAACGCGGTGGTGTGCAGCACTATAGATGAGGCCTTGCAAGGGGTGGTGTACACCGTCGGCATGACCGCACGGCTGCGCGACATCTCCATAGAAGTGAAAACACCGCGCGAGGCGATGCCGCAAGTGGTGCAGGAAGCGCAGGCGCAGCAGGTGGCCTTGCTGTTTGGCACTGAGATGTCTGGGCTAACCAACGAAGAGACCGGACGCTCGCAATTGTTGGTGAACATTCCCACCAATCCTGAGTTCTCCTCGCTCAATCTGGCTGCTTCGGTGCAGGTGGCGGCTTATGAGCTCAGCGTGGCCGCACAGAGCTTCGCGCCTAATGTTGCAGCGCTGCAACCAGCCAAGCATGAACAGGTGGAAGGATATTTCGTGCATCTGGAAAAAACGCTATTCGAGATCGGTTTTTTTACCACGCAGAACCCATCGCGCATGATGCAGCGGCTGCGCCGTTTGTATGCCAGAGCACGTTTGGAGGCTGATGAGGTCAATATCTTGCGCGGTATCTTGAGCGTGACGACCGAGTACAATGCGCGCCTCAAAGCGCGCTATAACCACGAAGAAGAGCATTAGCATGTTTAAGAACATCAGAGAAGATATTGCCAGCGTGTTCGCACGCGACCCAGCAGCGCGCAGCACCTTCGAGGTATTGACCTGCTATCCGGGTTTGCACGCGCGTATCTTCCATCGTGCTGCCAATACCTTGTGGCACGCCGGCTTCAAATGGATGGGGCGCTTCGTTTCCCATATTGGGCGGGGGTTTACGGGTATCGAGATTCATCCCGGTGCGACCATAGGTCGACGCTTCTTTATCGATCATGGCATGGGCGTGGTCATCGGCGAGACGGCTGAGATAGGCGATGATGTGACGCTGTATCACGGCGTGACGCTGGGTGGCACCTCTTGGAAAGAAGGCAAGCGTCATCCTACCTTGGGCAATGGCGTGGTGGTGGGGGCTGGAGCCAAGATATTGGGCCCTATCACCATAGGTGCCGGCGCTAAAATAGGCTCGAATGCAGTAGTGGTGAAAGATGTGCCGGCGGGGGCTACTGCTGCGGGGATTCCAGCGCGTATCTTGGAAGAAGAGAAAAAAACTAAGGCTGGCTTTAATGCCTATGGCATAGGTAATGATCACAATGATCCGGTGAATAAAGCCTTGCATGGCCTGATTGGACATAGCGTAACGGTCGATCAGCATATTGCATTCATCCTCAAACAGTTGGAGAGGATGGGGGTGCCGGTGGAGGAAGAGCGCGCCACAGCAGAGAAATTCGACCCAAATCACCTGAATAAAATAGTTGATTAAAAGAATCGGGTATTCTATTATTGCAGTGTTGTAAATAAGTTGTTGTTAACTGAATTTTGGTCGGGAGAGTGATATGCGATTAACCACTAAAGGACGCTTTGCCGTGACAGCCATGGTTGATCTGGCGATGCGTGGAGGCCGAGGTCCGGTGACATTGGCAGGTATCAGCGAGCGTCAGAGTATCTCGTTGTCTTATCTGGAGCAGTTGTTCGGCAAGTTGCGCCGCAACGGTATCGTGGATAGTGTGCGTGGCCCAGGCGGCGGCTATTGTCTCGCACGCCCCAGCGCAAAGATATCCATCGCGGAGATTGTGGTGGCGGTGGATGAGCCCTTGGATGCGACGAATTGCGGCGAGCGCGGCAATTGCCACGAGGGCGAGCCTTGCATCACCCATGATTTGTGGATGGGCTTGAACGAGAAGATCTACGAGTATCTTGCCGCCGTGAGTTTGCAGCAGCTGGTGGATAGTCAGGTAAATAGCAAGGCGGGTATCTCGCCAGTTACTCTGACCAAGTCGCCTGTTAAACATGTTGTAATGTAATCAAGGAAATAGAGATTCTATGAAGTTACCGATCTACATGGATTATTCAGCAACCACTCCGGTCGATCCGCGTGTGGCAGCCAAGATGATTCCTTATCTGACTGAGCAATATGGCAATCCGGCCAGCCGTTCCCACCACTATGGTTGGGAGGCAGAAGAGGCTGTGGAATTGGCGCGCGCGCAAGTTGCAGCGCTGGTAAATGCCGATCCTAAAGAAATCGTTTGGACGTCTGGTGCGACCGAATCAAATAATCTCGCTATCAAGGGGGCTGCGCATTTCTATCAGGGTAAGGGTAAGCATATCGTCACCATGCGTATCGAGCACAAGGCGGTTATCGACACGGTGCGTGAGTTGGAGCGTGAAGGATTTAGTGCAACCTATCTCGATCCTGAGCCCAATGGCTTGCTGGACTTGGAGAAATTTAAGGCGTCACTGCGCCCCGATACCATCTTGGTATCTATCATGTATGTGAACAATGAGATCGGTGTGATTCAGGACATCGCGGCGATTGGTGAGATATGTCGTGCTAAGGGCATACTGCTCCATGTTGATGCGGCGCAAGCCACCGGCAAGGTGCAGATTGATTTGCAGAAACTCAAAGTCGATCTGATGTCGTTTTCGGCGCACAAGACTTATGGCCCCAAAGGCATAGGCGCGCTGTACGTGCAGCGCAAACCGCGCGTGCGTTTGGAAGCACAGATGCATGGTGGCGGTCATGAGCGTGGCATGCGATCTGGTACATTGGCTACGCACCAGATCGTGGGTATGGGCGAGGCGTTCCGTATCGCGCAAGAGGAAATGGCCACTGAGAA
>JAVHRA010000075.1:4567-8537 GCA_036171395.1 Gallionella sp.
AAGATAGGCAAGCTGCGTGAACTCTCCCCGCTTTGGGAGATGTACCAAGACGGTGTGGATCTGAACACCGTGCAGTGGGCGGCACATTGAAAACGGTGAAGGGATAAGAGGGAAGAGAGAAGGGTGGTGCGCACTGCGCTGGTTTTACCCTTCCCCTTTCACTCTTCCCCCTTCTCCGAAACTGACAAGGAGCAATAAAATGGCATACAGCGAAAAACTTTTAGATCATTATGAAAATCCACGTAACGTGGGCTCTTTCGCAAAAGATGCGGAAGGTCTGGGAACCGGCATGGTGGGTGCACCTGCTTGCGGTGACGTGATGAAGTTGCAGATCAAGGTGGGCAAGGACGGCATCATCGAAGATGCGAAGTTCAAGACCTATGGCTGTGGCTCTGCGATTGCTTCCAGCTCTCTGGTTACCGAGTGGGTCAAAGGTAAGACTGTTGATCAGGCTCTGATGATTAAGAACACACAGATTGCCGAGGAATTGGCGTTGCCACCGGTCAAGATTCACTGCTCCATTTTGGCTGAAGATGCCATCAAGGCAGCGGTGGCTGATTACAAATCCAAGCATGGCGCGAGCATAGAAACCTCTGCTTGCCACGGCAGCGTTTGATAGTACAGGAGACGAGCATGGGCATCACGCTGACAGAATCGGCTGCCAAACATGTGCAGAATTTCATTGCCAAGCGCGGCAAAGGCTTGGGCTTGCGCATTGGTGTGCGCACTACGGGTTGCTCTGGTATGGCCTATAAGTTGGAGTTCGCCGATGTGTTGAGCGACGAAGATCTGCAATTTCAAAGCCACGGCGTGACCCTGCTAGTCGACCCCAAAAGTCTGCCGTATATCGATGGCATGGAGTTGGATTTTCAGCGCGAGGGCTTGAACGAAGGTTTTAAGTTTAACAACCCCAACGTGAAGAACGAGTGTGGTTGCGGCGAGAGCTTTCAAGTTTAGTGCTGTACCGGAAACGCGCGGCGCACTGTCGCGCGAGTAGCATTTTCCAACGATTCGATATTTTTACCTCTGCATGTCCTCCGCCAAATTAGACCTACATCAAAGCTACTTCCAGTTGTTCGATATGCCACAGACTTTTGCTCTGGATGGTACGGCACTGGAGCAGCGTTATCGCGCCCTGCAGATGACCGTGCATCCCGACAAGTCGGCGCATCTACCCGACGCAGAGCAGCGTGTCGCGATGCAGCAAGCGACCTTTGTTAACGAGGGCTATCAGACTTTGCGCAGCGCTGTGCGCCGTGCACGCTACATTCTGAGACTTAACGATGTAGATACGCAGGAAGAGACCAATACCGCCATGCCCATGGCCTTTTTGGTTGAGCAGATGGAGTGGCGTGAAGCGGTAGTCGAGGCGCAGCAGTCTCGTGACATCGATGCCTTGACCGATTTGGAAACACGTATGCAGGTCGAAACTGCCGCGCTGGAAGTTCAGCTTGCGGATAAAATCGACACCGAGAAGAACTACGCAGGTGCGGCGCTGCTGGTGCGCAAATTGCGTTTTATGGAAAAACTCGCGGAAGAGATCCATGCAGCTTACGATGCGATAGATAATTAAAGTCGGCTTAGTGGTGAGTGGGACGGCACTTTGTGCCTTGGTGGTGAGTGGTGCGCTGCACGACCTGCCACTTACCATTTACCACGCACCACTTAACTACTGAACCAATTAAATGGCACTTTTACAAATCTCCGAACCCGGTATGAGTACGGCTCCCCACCAGCATAGGCTGGCGGTGGGCATAGACTTGGGCACCACCAATTCGCTGGTCGCCACGGTGCGTAACGGCATTAGTGCGGTGCTTAACGATGAACAGGGGCGCCCTATGTTGCCGTCTGTGGTGCGTTATGTGGATGAGCAAAACATACTGGTGGGCGAAGCGGCACAGCGCACGCAAAGTGTAGATCCCATCAATACCATCAGCTCGGTGAAACGCTTTATGGGGCGCGGTCTGGCCGATATAGGCGACACCAGTCGCTTCCCTTACCGCTTTCTCGACCAGACCGGACAGGTGCAGTTGCGCACCGTGGCCGGCGCCAAGAGTCCGGTAGAAGTATCAGCAGAAATCCTCAAGGTATTGCGCGCCCGTGCCGAAGCTTCGTTGGGGGGCGAATTGGTTGGTGCGGTGATCACCGTGCCTGCGTATTTTGATGATGCACAGCGTCAGGCTACCAAAGATGCGGCGCGTCTGGCCGGCTTGAATGTGTTACGTCTGCTCAATGAGCCCACCGCAGCGGCGATTGCCTATGGTTTGGATAATGGCTCCGAAGGGGTGTATGCCGTGTACGATTTGGGCGGCGGGACTTTCGATATTTCCATCTTGCGCTTGTCACGCGGTGTCTTTGAAGTGCTGGCCACCAACGGTGACTCCGCCTTGGGCGGCGACGATTTCGATCAGCGTATCTTCTGCTGGTTGCTGGAGCAGAATGCACTCTCAGCTTTGCCCGCCTCAGATATACGGTTGTTACTCACGCATGCACGTAGCGCCAAAGAGCAACTCACCGAGCACAGTGAAACACGCATCACCGCGATGCTCTCGACCGGCGAGGTCATAGATAACGTGCTGAGCCAAACGGTTTTCCACGATATGTCCAACAACCTGGTGCAGCGCACCATACAGCCATTGCGACGTGCCTTGCGCGATGCGGGTTTGAAAGTGGCGGATGTGAACGGCGTGGTGATGGTGGGCGGCGCGACGCGCATGCCGCAGGTGCAACGCGCGGTGGGCGAATTCTTTGGCCAGACGCCGCTGACCAATCTCGACCCGGACAAGGTGGTTGCACTGGGCGCGGCGATACAGGCCAATCTGCTGGCGGGTAACCGTGGTGAGGACGACTGGTTGCTGCTGGATGTAATCCCCTTGTCCTTGGGCTTAGAGACTATGGGCGGACTGGCGGAAAAACTTATCCCGCGCAACAGCACCATACCCACTGCGCGCGCGCAGGAGTTCACCACTTACAAAGACGGGCAGACCGCGATGAGTATCCATGTGGTGCAGGGTGAGCGTGAACTGGTCAGCGATTGTCGTTCGCTGGCGAAGTTCGAGTTGCGCGGCATTCCTGCCATGGTGGCGGGTGCGGCGCGCATACGCGTGACCTTTCAGGTGGATGCGGACGGCTTGCTCAGTGTTGCGGCGCGCGAGATGGGCAGCGGCGTGGAAGCCAATATCGAAGTGAAGCCGTCCTATGGTTTGAGTGATGCGGAGATCACTCGCATGCTGCAAGAATCGGGACAATACGCCAAGGATGATATGCAGGCGCGCGCTTTGCGTGAGCAGCAGACCGAGGCGCAGCAACTGATAGAAGCTGTGCAGAACGCCTTAGATTTGGATGGCGAATTGCTTGCAGCCGATGAGCGCAGTCATATCGAGCAGCAGATAGCCGCACTGCGCATCGGCTTGGAGCAAACTGATACCCAGCTGTTGAAGCGTGCCATCACGGCTTTGAATGACGCCACTGTGCGCTTTGCTCAGGCACGTATGGACAAGAGTGTGTCGCATGCGTTGTCCGGCAAAAATATTTCCGATCTTGAGGTGAAGTAATGACACAAATTATCGTATTGCCACATGTGGAGTTGTGTCCCAATGGCGCACTCATAGAAGGGCAGCCGGGTGTGTCGCTGTGCGATACGCTGCTGCAAAACGGCATCGCTATTGAGCATGCTTGCGAGAAGTCTTGCGCCTGCACCACCTGTCACATCATCTTGCGCGAAGGCTTCAACTCACTCGCGCCATCCGCAGAACTGGAAGATGATCTGCTCGACAAGGCTTGGGGCTTGGAACCCAACTCGCGCCTGTCCTGCCAAGCTTTGCTGGGCGACACCAATCTGGTGGTCGAGATACCCAAGTACACCATCAATATGGTCAAGGAAGGGCATTGAAATGAAATGGACAGACGTACACCAGATCGCGATGTCGCTAAGTGACACGCATCCCGCTATCGATCCGACCTATGTGAA
>JAVHRA010000075.1:8637-17305 GCA_036171395.1 Gallionella sp.
TACCCGAGTGGTCGCTGCTGTGCTATCTCGGTCTCGCGGTGTGGGCCGTGCTCATAGCCCTGCGCGGCAAGGCCTGAATAACATCCTCTCTACGCATCTTCGTCCCCATGCAAGATTTCGACATCATCATCGTAGGTGCCGGACCGGCAGGCTGTGCGGCGGCACGCACCTTGGCGCAGGCCGGTTGGCGGGTGGGGCTGTTCGATAAGGCGCAGTTCCCGCGCGAGAAGACTTGTGGCGATGCGCTCATACCCGATGCGCATCTGGCTTTGGACAAGCTCGGTCTACGCGAGCGTGTCGAGCAGATCTGTTATCCCAGCAGTGCCTTGCGCCTCATCAGTTTCAACGGCAGCGAGGTCGCGGTGCGCGGTAAGACCGCCAGCACGCCGCGCATCCGTTTGGATGCCGTGCTGCTAGAGGCGGCTCAGGAGTCGGGCGCAATTTTCCATCCGACTTGTGATTTTCAATCTGTGCGGGATGTGCAGGGGCAGCACTACGAAGTGGTGTTCAGCAAGGACAAAGAGCGGGTTACGCTGCGCGCACCCTGGTTGTTGCTGGCCACCGGTGCGAACGTCACGCCGCTGGCACAAGTGGGATTGTTGGACAGAGCGGAGCCCAGTAGTTTCGCGGTGCGTCAATATGTACGTAACCCGCGTCTCGCTCAGCAAGTCACCGAGCTGGTTTTCATCCTCGATCATTCAGTACGGGGGGGGTACGGTTGGGTGTTTCCCGGACCGGATGGCGTATTCAATATCGGCATCGGTTATTTCGGCAGTAGCCAAAAGCATAGTCGCATCCGCCAAGACTACGCCGAATTTATCAAGCACCAGTCCTTGGTCAAAGACCTGCTGAGCGATGGCGAGCTGGTGTCTACCCTCAAAGGTGCGCCTTTGCGAACGGGCTTGAGTGGCTCGCGCTTTGCTGATGGCGGCATCTTGGCGACAGGCGAATGCGTGGGGACAACTTTCCCGCTTACCGGCGAGGGCATAGGCAAAGCGCTAGAGACCGGCATCATGGCGGCAGAGCACTTGATTGCCCATGCCGCGCAGGGGCGTGATGCGGTGTCTAGTACATATATCGCCAGCATGACTGCGCTCAAACCTAAGTTTGCGGCCTATCGCAAAGCTGAGTTGCTGCTGCGCTGGCCTTGGTTGGCCGATATATTGGTAGCCAAGGCTAGTCGCAACAATTATGTGCGTGAGCGTCTGGAAGTGCTATTCAATGAGCATTTGGATCCCTCCAAGCTGTTTCATTTGCGTACTTGGCTGAAACTGTTGCGCTGCTTCTGAAGCCTGCACTTACCTAGTCACGCTGAGATAACAGCTGCGCTGTAGTCTGCTTTGTGATTACGTGCTGATATGGTTTAATCGCGGCCATGAAATTTCCCTTCCAAACAGTGGCACTCATCGGTAAACACAAGGCTCCCGAGATCGCGGAGCCTTTGTTACGTCTGGCCGGCTTTCTAATCAAGCAGAATGTCAAAGTGGTGGTCGATAGCCGCACCGCCGAGTATCTGGGCGCACACGACTACAAGGTGTTGACGCTGGAGGAGATCGGCCGTGCGGTCGATCTGGCCGTGGTGATGGGCGGTGACGGGACGATGTTGAACATCACCCGCGTGTTGTCGCCTTGTGGCATCCCCTTGGTTGGCGTGAATCAAGGGCGTTTGGGGTTTCTTACCGATTTGACGTTGGAGAACATGGAAGAGAAGCTTGCCGCGATGCTGTACGGCAAGTTCATCATTGAAGAACGTCTGCTGCTCGCCGCGCGTGTGATACGCGGCGAAGAAGAAGTGTTCCGCGCCTTGGCCTTCAATGAGTTGGTGGTGCATCGCACCCAACTCAACGGACTATTGGAATTTGAAGTGCTGGTCGATGGCGAGTATCTCTCCAATCAGCGCGCTGACGGATTGATCGTCGCCACGCCAACGGGCTCTACCGCGTATGCCTTGTCGGCAGGCGCGCCGATACTGCACCCCAATCTCAACGTGTTGGAGTTGGTGCCGATTTGCCCGCATACCTTGAGTAATCGCCCCTTGGTCGTGCATAGTTCTTCGGTGCTGGAGATCCTGATGCACCGCTCCAGTGACATTCGTGTGCACTTTGATAGTCATACGCAGTTCGATCTGCAATTGCAGGACAAGATCATCGTCACCGGTCATCCGCAGCGCGCCTGTCTGCTGCATCCCGAAGGTCATAGCTATTACCACACGCTGCGTGAGAAGCTTCTTTGGAACCAAACTCTGTAATGGCAGCCGCTAAAAAATATTTTTTGGGCGCATCGCCGTGTCGCGTGCTCGCTCATTCCTCGCCTACCTATTCGGTATGTCTCGTCATTTGCTGCGCGGCTCCTTGCGCTGCATCCCAAATTCTAATTTTTAGAGACAGCCTATGCTCAAATTCCTAAGCATTCGCGATTTCGTCATCGTCTCCACGCTTGAGTTGGATTTTTCTTCCGGCTTCACCGCACTCACCGGCGAGACGGGTGCGGGTAAGTCCATCCTCATCGATGCTTTGTCGCTGGCACTGGGTGAGCGCGGCGACGCGAGCATGGTGCGCGCCGGATGTGAGCGTGCCGAGATCTGCGCCGAATTCGATGTAAGCCTGCCCGTGCAAGCCTGGCTGGAAGAGCAGGATTTGGCTGGCGACGCAGGCGTGTGTTTATTGCGCCGCGTGCTGGAAGCAGGTGGGCGTTCGCGCGGCTTTATCAATGGTCGCAGCGCCACCTTGCAGCAGATGCGCGAGGCGGGCGAGCAGCTGCTGGACATACATGGTCAGCATGCACACCAATCCTTATTGCGTCCCGATACGCAACGCGTGTTGCTGGATGGCTATGCCGGATTAGAGAGCGAGACAGCTGAAGTCGGTGCGCACTACAAGGCTTGGCAGGCCTTGCAGCGTCGCCGTATCGCGCTGAGCGAGAATGCCGAAGCGGTCGCCGCCGAGCGCGAGTTGTTGCAATTTCAGTGCGATGAGTTGTCTGGACTGAATTTCAATATCGCGGATTGGCAGGCGCTGCAAGCCGACTATGAAAAGCTGGCGCATGCCGCCAGTCTGCTCGAGACCGCCGAATTCGGCGTGGATTCTTTGAGCGAGGCGGACAGCTCATGTTTGGCGCAACTCAATGCGTTGACTACGCGCCTGCGCGATGCCGTGCTCCATGACGCTACGCTCGCGGACACCTTGCAGATGTTGGACAGCGCGCAAGCCGAGATACAGGAAGCGGTGTACGCATTGCGCCACTACCAGCAACATCTGGATACCGACCCCACGCGTTTGAATGAGTTGGAAGGGCGTATCCAAAATGTGCTGGATGCGGCGCGCAAATATCGTGTCGCGCCGGAGCAACTTGATGAGGTGTTGCAGCGTAGCAGCGCGCGCTTGGCCGAATTGGGTGGTGATGCCGATCTGGCTGCGTTGGAACAGCAAGAACAAGCTGCGCATAAAACTTATTTACAGGCCGCGAAGAAATTAAGCAGTGCGCGACAAAAATCTGCCAGTGCATTGGCGCAAGAGATCACTGCCGCGATGCAGACTTTGGCGATGCAGGGCGGGGTGTTCCAAGTCGCTTTATTGCCCTTGGTCGAGGGCAATGCCTACGGATTGGAAACGATAGAGCTACAGGTCGCGGCCAATCCCGGCGTGCCTTTGCGCAGCATGGCCAAGGTCGCTTCGGGAGGCGAGTTATCGCGCATCAGTTTGGCAATACAAGTGGCGACTTCGCGCATCGCCAGCGTGCCCACCTTGATATTTGATGAGGTGGATAGCGGCATCGGCGGACGCGTGGCCGAGATCGTCGGGCAGCTGTTGAAACAGTTGGGCAAGCAGCATCAGGTGTTGTGCGTCACGCATCTGCCGCAAGTCGCGGCCAGCGCCAATCAACAATGGCAGGTTAGCAAGGCCGTGGTCAACGAGGTGACGGTGAGCAGCATCGCAGTCCTGAATGCCTCGCAACGCGTCGAAGAAATCGCACGTATGTTGGGCGGCACCACCATCACCGAGACCACGCGCAAACACGCTGCCGAGATGCTGTCACTGTCGGCTTGATCGTGGCTTGGGTTATGATGCGGCGGCAAAAAATACATGAAGAAGGAAACAATATGTCACGTAGCAAATTAATCTGGCTGTCATTCGCGGTGCTGTTGATGAGCGGTTGTGTTTCGCACCTGCGTCCCTACAAGATGGATATTCGTCAGGGCAATTACATCTCACCCGAGATGCGCGAGAAATTAAAACTGGGCATGAGCAAGCAACAAGTGCGTTATGTGATGGGCACACCGTTGTTGATTGATGCTTTCCACGGTGATCGCTGGGACTATCGTTACAGCTTGGCCGAGCACGGTAGCATGGTGTCGCAACAAGGTATGACTTTGTATTTCGCGGGCGACAATCTCGCACGCATCGACGATGCCGCCATGCCGCCCTTACCGGTCAAAGCCGCTGCCGAGCCTGTGCCGCAAGCCTTGGCAGCTTCGGCTGTGCCAGTGGTGATGCCTGAGCCGGTAGCGTCAGTGCCAGCCGCTGCGCCGCAAGTGCAAGCCAGTTTGGATGCTTGGGCTGCTGCATGGTCAGCACGCGATGGCAAAGCGTATCTGGCCGCTTATGCGCCCACTTACAAACCGGAAGGTATGAGTCGCTCGGCATGGCAGAAGCAGCGTCTACAACGCATCGCGAAAGCCAAGTCTATCGCTGTTACCTTGAGCGAAGTCGCGGTGCAGATGCAGGACGACAGCCATGCAACGGCAACCTTCACGCAGCACTATCACGCTGACAGCTATCAGGATGTCGAGCGTAAGAGCATGAAACTGGAAAAGATCAGCGATGCATGGTTGATCGTCGCTGAAACCATACAGAAATAAAGGAAACAAGATGAATAAGATCAAAATCGCTATCGCGGGGAGCAGTGGCCGTATGGGTCGTATCCTGTTGGATTTGGTCAATCAGGCCGATGACATGGTGTTACACGCCGCGCTGGAACATGGTGGCAGCGAGTGGCTGGGGCGTAACGCTGGCGAACTGTTTGGTGCGAAGAGCGCTGTCGTCATTGGTGCGGATGTGGAAGCTGCGCTACGCGGTGCGGACGTATTGATCGATTTCACTCGCCCCGAAGGCACGCTGCATCATCTAGAGATTTGCCGTCGTTTAGGCGTGGCTATGGTGATCGGCACAACTGGTTTTAACGCGCAACAAAAAGCCACGCTAGGCGCAGCCGCGCAAGATGTCGGCATCGTGTTCGCGCCGAATATGAGCGTGGGCGTGAATCTGGTATTCAAACTTTTGGAGACCGCCTCGCGCGTGTTGAGCCACGGCTACGACATCGAGATCATCGAAGCCCATCACCGCCATAAAGTAGATGCCCCCTCCGGCACCGCGCTGGGCTTGGGTGAAGTGGTCGCCCGCACGCTAGGACGCGACTTGGAAAAATGTGCTGTGTATGGCCGCGAAGGTGTGACTGGTGAGCGCGATCCCTCCACCATTGGCTTCGCCACCGTGCGCGGCGGCGACATCGTCGGCGACCACACTGTGCTGTATGCGGGCATAGGCGAGCGTATCGAGATCACCCACAAAGCCAGCAGCCGCGCCACCTTCGCGCTGGGAGCTTTGCGTGCTGCGCGTTACCTGAAAGCCAATGGCGCAGGTATGTATGACATGCAGGATGTGTTGGGTTTGAAGGACTAAGTGAGCGGTAGGAGCAAGCGCGCTCCTACTATCTATTTCGAGCTATTGAACCATTGTTGAACGGCTGCTTTGCGGCGATAGAAATTCATCGGTAGAGTTCTGCAATCGGCCAAGGGCGGTCACTAGCAGCTGGACAAATCGAGGCGTAACATTCGCGCATGGTCAAAATCAAAACATCCATGCCCGAATCCTCCGTTATAGGTGTCAAGAACCTCAACGATGGCGAGGACATCAGCCACTTCTTTAAAAGGTTTTATGAGAGCGAACTAAGCCGGGACTTTGGCGTTTACCGTCTGTCACTGGATGCGCTTCGCGCTGACATCCAGCACTATGTCATTGAGCACGGCTTGTCATCGCTGTTCTACAACTACCTGACCGGCGATGCGATCATGCATCCCGGCTTCAAAACCGACGAAATCGAGGCAATCGTCCTCGGGATAATGGGCAAGTTGGATGGGGTGAAGCACCTTCTCATCATTGACGCCTTTTTCTATGACGACAAGGCTGACTGCTTGCTTTTGCTTGAGAAAATCGTCAAATCAATGTCCAGCAAGCTAGAAAAAATTACGCTCATAACCCATGGGAAGAGAGTGAGCATGCGACCAGCGATGCACAACGTCTTTCGCATGGTAGTCCCCGGCATTCAGATAAACGACGTGGTTACTGATAACTTTCACGACCGCTACTGGATCGACTTTGATAGCACCAATGGAGTAATGGTAGGAACGTCCCTCAATGGGATTGGGAAAAAGATCGCTATGATTGACTACGCAAATTCCGTAGATAGCCGAGAGATTGTTCGTCTCGCCTCTGGTTTTCTGTAGTCAGTTTTGAATGGGCGAGCGGCCGCATCCGGACATCCAAAACTGTGCAGCCTATGTCTGCTTAGGGTTAACTACTGCCAGACACAAACGTCCGCTGTCGGGTATTTCGAAATTGAGTACAGCACGTTGAAAATCAGTCTAAGCAGAATCAAATCCCAGTGGTCTAGTTTGGACGCAGCCAGTTAGCCCTTGGCTTGTTTGATGAAGTTGGCTGTAACGAAGTCCATGCTATTGACGTGATTGACGAACCATCCGTTCAGCGTGCTCTCTATAACGTCGCGTAATTGCGCCGCATCACTGTCTTGTCTCCATCGCTCGATGTGTTCTGCCAGTGCGCTCAGCACGCGATCATGTTCCCCCTTGTGCATACGGTAAGCCGGGAACTGAGCCGCCTGCATCTGGCGTTCTTCTTCGGCGAAATGATGGCGGGTATGTTCCACTAGTTGGTCTAGCAATAGGTCTACGGCGCTAGGCTCGGGTGCGTCATTCAGTGTGGCGATGAGTTTTTCGCACAATGACACGAATTCCGCGTGGTCGCGGTTCATAAAATCCAGTGCCACTTTGGAATATTCCAGCATGTTGTTTCTCCTGATATGCAAGTCTGTGTGACACTCTGAACTCACGGTATAATCGCGCCCCTATGCAGATTCTACGCGGACTTTATTCCCCCGATACTCAGCCTGTTGCGATCACCGTCGGAAACTTCGATGGTGTGCATCTGGGCCATCAAGCTTTGCTCGCCGAGTTGAAGCTGGCGGCGCACGCGCGCGGCTTGCAAACGGCGGTGGTGATCTTTGAGCCGCATGCGCGCGAGTTTTTTACGCCGGAGCAGGCACCCGCACGGCTCACTAGCTTGCGTGAGAAGTTGCAGTATTTTTCTGCGCTGGGCATAGACCGCGTGCATGTGTGCCGCTTCGATGCGCGCTTCGCGCAGATGACGGCGACGGATTTCATCAAGGCTTTGCATGAGCAGTTGTCGGCAAGTTTCGTATTGATCGGTGACGACTTCCGTTTCGGCAAAGGCCGTAGCGGCGATTTCGCGCTGATGGAAAAAGTGGCGGCGGTGCAGGGCTTCGCAGTGCAGTCGATGCGCAGTGTGTTGCACGACGGGGTGCGTATCTCCAGCACTGCGGTGCGCGCCGCATTGGCGGCCGGACAGTTGCGCACTGCGCAGCGTTATCTGGGGCGCCACTACAGCATGAGCGGGCGGGTGGTGCATGGCGATCAGGTGGGGCGCAAGCTGGGTTTTCCGACTGCCAATATACAAGTGCGTCATCCGCGTTTGCCGCTGTCGGGCATCTATGTGGTACAAGTGCATGCGCAAGGGTTGGGTGTGTTGCAAGGCGCGGCCAGTATGGGCGTGCGGCCCACCGTGAAGCGCGACGCCAAGCCAACCCTTGAAGTGCATCTATTCGAGTTCGACCAACAAATCTACGGCAAACATCTGCGTGTGGAGTTCTTGCAGAAGTTGCGCGACGAAGCCAAGTATCCCGACCTCGCTACCCTGACCAAGCATATCGCCATGGATGTGGAGAACGCTAAGCAGTGGTTTACGCAGCACGACTAATCAATTCATCAGCATCCAAAGAAGCAGTGACATGACAGACTATAAGAGCACCCTCAATCTTCCCGATACCGTTTTCCCTATGCGTGGCGATATGGCCAAGCGCGAGCCACAAATGCTGGCACGCTGGCAAGAGCAGCAGCGCTACAAGAAGCTGCGCGCCGCCAAGGCCGGCAAGCCCAAGTTCATCCTGCATGACGGCCCGCCGTATGCGAACGGTGACATCCATATCGGCCATGCGGTGAATAAAATCCTCAAGGACATCATCATCAAGAGCAAGACGCTGAGCGGCTTCGATGCACCTTACGTGCCGGGCTGGGATTGTCACGGCCTGCCGATTGAACTGATGGTGGAGAAGCAGCACGGCAAGGCCATCCCCGCCGCCGAGTTCCGCAAGTTGTGCCGCGAGTATGCGCAGCAACAGGTCGAGCGTCAGAAGAAGGACTTCATCCGTTTGGGTGTGTCGGGTGATTGGGATCAACCTTATTTGACGATGGATTTCAAGACCGAAGCCGACATCATCCGCGCGCTCGGAGCTATCTATGAGAACGGTTATTTGTACCAAGGCTACAAGCCAGTGAACTGGTGTTTGGATTGCCAAT
>JAVHRA010000076.1:0-16684 GCA_036171395.1 Gallionella sp.
CGCCGGCTGATGCATTGATACGCAATCCTGCTGCGGGTATAGATACCTATGACGACCATCGCATGGCGATGTGTTTTTCGCTGGCGGCATTTGGTGCGCAGGGTATGCGCATTAACGACCCCAAGTGTGTGGCCAAGACTTTCCCTGAATATTTCTCGGCATTGGCAAAAGTGACGCAGGCGGTGCCGGTCATCGCCATCGACGGGCCCTCCGCTTCCGGCAAGGGTACGGTGGCACAGCGTGTGGCGGATGAGCTGGGTTATCACTATTTGGACAGTGGTGCGCTGTATCGTTTACTGGCGCTGGCCGCCAATCGCGCAGGAGTAATGCTTAGCGATGAATCCGGTCTGGCAAAATTGGCGGGCAAGATAGACATCCGTTTTGTGCATGACGAAATCTGGTTGGACGGTGAGCTGATCGGTAATGAGTTGCGTACCGAGGAAGCCGGTGCTGCTGCTTCAAAGATTGCTGCTCTGCCTAAAGTACGAGACGCTTTGCTAGCCAAGCAGCAGGCCTTTCGTCGTGCGCCAGGTTTGGTGGCGGATGGTCGCGACATGGCGAGTGTGGTGTTCCCGGATGCATCTTTGAAGATATTTTTGACTGCCAGTGCTCAGGCGCGCGCAGATCGTCGATATAAGCAGTTGAAACAAAAAGGGATGGATGCTAATATCGCCGCCCTTTTGCAGGACATAGAAGCACGCGACTACCGCGATACACAACGTAGCGTAGCCCCTCTGCAACAGGCGACAGGCGCGATACTCCTAGATACAACGGCTTTGAACATCGAGCAGGCGGTCGGATTTGTGATGCAGCATTACCCGTCGAGTGTCAAAAACTAGGCCCCTCCAGACTCTCCGTCTGTTGGGAACTTTTAACTAACCTCTGTGCAAACAGAAACAACCTTAGGTGTATTCAATATGAACGCAACCGCAGCAGCAGCACTCAACCCCGATAGTTTCGCAGCCATGTTCGAAGAAAGTCTGACACGCAAAGAAATGCGCGCAGGCGAATTGATCACAGCGCAAGTCGTGCGCGTAGATCACAACGTGGTGGTAGTAAATGCCGGACTGAAATCCGAAAGTCTGATCGCTATCGAAGAATTCCTCGATGCGAAGGGTGAACTGGAAGTCAAAGCAGGCGACTTCATCACTGTCGCTATCGAATCACTGGAAAACGGCTATGGCGAAACCAAGCTGTCCCGTGAAAAAGCTAAACGTCTGGCGGCATGGCACGATCTTGAGATCGCTATGGAAGAAGGCAAGATCGTTGAAGGTTTTGTCAGCGGTAAGGTTAAGGGCGGTTTGACCGCTATGGTTAACGGTATCCGTGCATTCTTGCCCGGCTCTTTGGTGGACATTCGTCCAGTCAAGGACACCACACCATACGAAAACAAGACCATGGAACTGAAGGTCATCAAGTTGGATCGCAAGCGCAACAACGTCGTGGTGTCACGCCGTGCTGTGCTGGAAACAACGATGGGTGCGGACCGCGAAGCCATCATGGAAAGCCTGAAAGAAGGCGCAATCGTTAAGGGCGTGGTTAAGAACATCACCGACTACGGCGCATTCGTTGACTTGGGTGGTATCGATGGCCTGTTGCACATCACTGACTTGGCATGGCGTCGTGTGAAACATCCTTCTGAAGTGTTGACCGTTGGTGAAGAAGTTGAAGCCAAGATTCTTAAATTCGATCAAGAAAAGAATCGCGTTTCGCTGGGTATTAAACAAATGGGCGATGATCCTTGGAATGGTCTGGCACGTCGTTACCCACAAGGTACACGCATGTTCGGTAAGGTAACTAACTTGACTGACTACGGCGCATTCGTTGAGATCGAACAAGGTATCGAAGGTCTGGTACACGTATCCGAAATGGATTGGACCAACAAGAACGTACATCCATCCAAGGTTGTTTCCTTGGGTGATGAAGTAGAAGTCATGATCCTTGAAATCGACGAATCACGTCGCCGTATCTCCTTGGGTATGAAACAGTGCAAGTCCAATCCATGGGATGACTTTGAAATCAACCACAAGAAGGGCGATAAAGTCCGTGGTCAAATCAAGTCCATCACTGACTTCGGTGTGTTCATCGGCTTGGATGGCGGTATCGATGGTCTGATCCACTTGTCCGATCTGTCATGGAATATGCCAGGCGAAGAAATGGTACGCAACTACAAGAAGGGGGATGAAGTCGAAGCCGTAGTTCTGGCTATCGATGTCGAGCGCGAGCGTATCTCTCTGGGTATCAAGCAGATGGAATCCGATCCATTCGGCGGTTTCGCTTCTTCCAATGAGAAGGGTGCTGTTGTTACGGGTGTGGTGAAGTCGCTGGATGCCAAGGGCGCTGTAATCGGTCTGGACGGTGACGTAGAGGCTTACTTGAAAGCTTCCGAAGTTTCTGCTGACCGCGTTGAAGACATCCGTACTCACCTGAAAGAAGGTGACACTGTGACTGCCGTCATCATCAACGTGGATCGCAAGAACCGTGGCATCAACCTGTCTATCAAGGCACTCAATAAGGCTGAAGAATCTGCGGCGATGCAAAAATTCTCTGCTGAAAGCAACACCAATGCGGGTACCACCAATTTGGGCGCGTTGCTGAAGGCTAAGATGAGCGGCAGCAAGACAGAAGCCTAAGTTGAGGTAAGCATGACGCGTTCTGATCTCATTGCAAGACTCGCCGAACTGCATCCCCAGCTATTAGCTAAGGATGCGGAGTTGGCCGTAAAAGTGATACTGGATAGTCTGTCCAACACGCTAGCGCGTGGTGGGCGTATCGAGATACGCGGTTTCGGCAGCTTCGGTTTGAACTATCGTCCACCTCGTCTTGGGCGCAATCCCAAGACCGGTGACAAGGTCAAAGTGCCGGCCAAATATGTGCCGCACTTCAAGGCGGGTAAAGAGTTGCGGGAACGGGTCAGCGAACCTCGTACTTGAGTAACTGAAAGCCCTCACCTCAATCCTCTCCCGCAAGCGGGAGAGGAGACGAACGAGAAAGGCGATATTTAATTTTTGGCGGCGTATCGTAAGGTATAGCCGCCATTTTTTATGTTATCGTTCGCCGTCTTTTATATAGCCTTGCAAACCCGTAAATGCGTATCTTCAATTGGCTGTGGCGTTTCATCACATTCATCGTATTGCTCGGTTTTGCCGTCAAGAATAATCAATCAGTCACACTGAGATTTTTCTTTGAAATGGAGTGGCATACCTCATTGGTCATCGTGCTGTTGCTGTTCTTTACAGCAGGCGTGGCGATAGGCGTGTTGGCGATGTTATTCAATCTGTTACAGGAACGAAAAGAGATTACGAATCTGAAACGAGAGATACGAGTCAAGAATCAATTGGCCGACATTGAATATAAACAGGGCTCACCTGTACAAACAAATTAATAAGCATTGAATATGGAATTTCAACCTTGGATGTTGCTGGTATTCCCCCTGTTCTTCGGCATGGGGTGGTGGGCAGCACGTATCGACCTCAAGGAGATACTCTCTGAAACGAACGCCTTGCCGGACTCGTATTTTCAGGGCCTCAATTTTTTACTCAACGAACAGCAGGACAAAGCCATAGAGGCGTTCATTGAAGTGGTCAAAATAGACCCGCAAACCGTGGAGTTGCACTTTGCACTGGGTAGTCTATTCCGTCGCCGTGGCGAGGTGGATCGAGCGTTGCGTATGCACCACAATTTAGTGGATAGAGCCGATCTCGACGATGATAAGCGCCAGCAGGCGATTTTCGAACTGGCTCAGGATTATCTTAAAGCAGGGATTCTAGACAGGGCAGAGAGTCTGTTTCGTGAACTGGATAAGACCAAATATGCCAAACCCGCTTTGGAATTTTTACTGGCCTTATTCCAAAAAGAGCACGACTGGCTTAAGGCGATCAAGATCGCCGGGCGTTTGGCCGAGCACACCGGCGAGTCATACAGTAAACAGACCTCGTTCTTCTATTGCGAATTGGCGGCGGAGGAAATTGCGGGCGGTGACTTTGTCATGGCGCGCGCGCATCTGCAGCAGGCCTTGCATGAATATCCGCAAGCGGTGCGTGCCACCATGATGTTAGGTGACTTGTTACTCGGTGAAGGAAAATACGCCGAGGCCATAGCCATTTGGCAGGCGATAGAGTCGCAAGATCAGCAATACCTCCCGTTGGTTGCGGAGCGCATGTTGTCGGCTTTCAACAGTATGGGACGCGAGCAGGATGGCGTGGTGGTGTTGCGTGGCTATCTGGCTAAATACCACTCTCATGATCTGCTTAATGTCGTGTTCGCGGGCGTGCTAAAGAACGAAGGCCCGACTGCGGCTTACCAGATTGTGCGAGATGAATTGGAACGCAATCCCAGTTTGCTGGGACTGGATAAATTGCTGGAGGCGCGTCTGTTGGAAGTCCCGCTGGATAAGCGTGCCGATCTGGAGATTGTCAAGAATCTGGTGCACAAACGCACGCGCAACTTGGCTATGTATCACTGCAAATCTTGCGGTTTCAACGCCCGTCAATTCTACTGGCACTGCCCGGCCTGTCAGGCCTGGGATAGTTATTCACCGCGTCGTACTGAGGAAACAGGAAGTACCCTATGAAGGACCCCAAGATCATCATCGCGCTGGACTATCCTGCGTCCGCGCCTGCATTCGCTTTAGCCGAGCGTCTGGATGCCAGCGCATGCCGCTTGAAAGTCGGCAAAGAACTATTTACCGCAGCGGGCCCCGCCGTGTTGGAGCAACTCATGCAACGCGGTTTCGAGGTTTTTCTCGATCTGAAATTCCACGATATCCCCAACACCACCGCACAAGCCTGCAAGGCGGCGGCGGAGTTGGGCGTATGGATGGTCAATGTGCATGCTCTGGGGGGGCGCAAGATGTTGGAGGCCGCTGCAAACGCGGTCGCGAGCAGTAGCAAGCCGCCCAAACTTATTGCGGTGACCATGCTGACTAGCATGGCGGCAGCCGATCTGGCTGATATTGGTATCACCGAATCACCGGCTGAGATGGTGCTGCGTCTAGCAACCTTGACACGCGACAGCGGTTTGGACGGCGTAGTGTGCTCGGCGCAGGAGGCGCGTCTGCTACGTGAGCGTCTGGGTAAGTCCTTCTGCTTGGTCACGCCGGGCATACGTCCGGCGCAAGCCAGTCTGGATGATCAGTCCCGCGTGATGACCCCACAAGCCGCTCTGTTGGCCGGCGCTAGTTATCTCGTGATAGGTCGCCCCATCACGCAGGCAGCGGATCCTTTGCAAGCGTTACGTGCAATCAATTTAGAAATCGGCAATTTAGACACAGGAGTACAGGCATGAGTGCGTTGCCAAAGTTCACCGCTGCAAAAGTATTGGTGGTGGGTGATGTGATGTTGGATCGCTATTGGTTTGGTGATGTGCACCGCATCTCGCCGGAAGCCCCAGTACCGGTTTTGAAAGTGGAGCGCGTGGAAGAACGTCCCGGTGGCGCAGCTAACGTGGCGCGGAATATTGCGGCGCTCGGTGCGAACTCCACTTTATTGTCGGTATTGGGCGATGATGAAGCGGGCGATTGTCTGGCAAAACTGCTGGCACAACACAGCAATCTGACCGCCTTGTTGCACCGCGACCGCAGCATCTCCACCATCATCAAATTACGCGCCATCGCGCGTCATCAACAACTACTGCGTATCGATTTTGAGACGCGTCCTTCACATGAGGTATTGCATGCCGCTCTGGAAGATTTCCGCGCCCAGTTAGCGGCTGCCGATGTGGTGATCCTCTCTGACTACGGCAAGGGCGGATTGGCACATATCGCCGAGATGATCAGCTTGGCACGTGCGGCGGGCAAGCCGGTATTGGTTGATCCCAAAGGTGACGACTATGCCCGCTATAGCGGCGCGACCTTGCTGACCCCGAATCGCAGCGAGTTCCGTCAAGTTGCGGGCAACTGGGAGAATGAGGCTGAACTGACCGCGAAAGCTGAGAAGCTGCGTCTAGAATTGGGTCTAGAGGCCTTGCTAGTCACACGTAGTGAAGAAGGCATGAGTCTTTACAGACAGGACAGCGTGTTACATGAACCCACCCACACTCGAGAAGTATTCGATGTCAGTGGTGCGGGGGATACGGTGATCGCAACTTTGGCCGTGATGCTGGCAAGCGGCGCCGAACTTCCCGATGCGATGCGTATTGCCAATCGGGCCGCCGGTATCGTGGTAGGTAAACTTGGGACAGCTGTGGTCAGCCGCGAAGAGATCGTTCAGGACATTGGTATGTAGGGGGCGCAATTTATTGCGCCTTTGTGGAGTTATACAAAGGGCGTGATGAATCACGCCCCTATGTTTTTAGGAGAGAAGTCATGTATTACATCGTTACAGGAGCAGCTGGTTTTATCGGCTCCAATCTGGTCAAAGCGCTCAATGCACGTGGTGAGAACAACATCATCGCCGTGGATAATTTTAAGAACGCTGACAAATTCAAAAATCTAGTCGATTGTGAAATTGCCGATTACTTGGATAAAGAAGACTTTCTGGAGCGTTTGAAGGAAGGCTATTTTGATGGTTTGGTCGCCGCCGTATTACACCAGGGCGCTTGTTCCGATACCATGGAAAGCGATGGTCGCTACATGATGGAGAACAACTATCGCTATACGCTAGAGCTGTTGAACTATTGTCAGAACGAAGAGATTCCTTTTCTATACGCATCATCCGCCTCCGTCTATGGTGGCAGCAGTGTCTTCAAAGAGAGTCGTGAGTTCGAAGCGCCATTGAATGTCTATGCTTATTCCAAATTCCTATTTGACCAGATCGTGCGCAGACGTTGGCATAAGCGCGGTGCACAAGTGGTTGGCCTGCGTTACTTCAACGTCTATGGCGCGCGTGAGCAGCATAAAGGGCGCATGGCCTCGGTCGCGTTTCACTTCTTCAATCAATACCGCAAAGAAGGCAAAGTGAAATTGTTCGAAGGCTGTGACGGTTATGCCAACGGCGGCCAGTTGCGCGACTTTGTTTCGGTGGAGGACGTGGTCAAGGTCAATATGTTTTTCTTGGATAACCCGCAACACTCGGGCATCTTCAATCTCGGCACCGGTCAGGCACAGAGCTTTAATGATGTGGCGGTCGCCACCATCAATACGCTGCGTGTCGCAGAAGGCAAGACCGCGCTGAGTCTGGATGGATTGATCGAAGCGGGCGCATTGAGTTACGTGCCGTTCCCCGATGCACTCAAAGGTAAATATCAGAGCTACACCCAAGCCGACATTAGTGCGCTGCGTGCCACCGGTTACGCTCAGGAATTCTTGACCGTAGAGCAGGGCACGTCACGTTACGTGGAACATATGCTCAAAACGGTGGGCTAGTATGTCGGGCATCCATTCCGTCACGGCTTATCCCACGCTAGAACATTTTGTTGGCAACACGCCCTTGGTGCGACTGCAACGTATTCCAGGAAACACCAGTAACGTGATATTGGCCAAGCTGGAAGGCAATAATCCCGCCGGTTCGGTTAAAGATAGACCCGCCTTGTCCATGATAGTGCGCGCCGAACAGCGCGGCGACATCAAGCCGGGCGATACACTGATCGAAGCGACTTCTGGGAATACCGGAATTGCATTGGCGATGGCTGCGGCGATGCGCGGTTACAAGATGATTCTGGTGATGCCCGAGAACCAGAGCGAGGAACGCAAGCAGACCATGCGAGCTTTTGGTGCGGAGCTGATTCTGACGGCTAAGGCGGGCAGCATGGAACTGGCGCGCGACACCGCAGAGCAGATGCGCGACTTGGGGCGCGGCATCATTCTTGACCAGTTTGCCAATCCCGATAATCCCCTGGCTCACTATGAGGGAACAGCACCGGAAATCTGGCGCGATACGCAGGGTAAGTTGACACACTTCATCAGTAGTATGGGCACCACCGGCACCATCATGGGGTGCTCACGTTATTTTAAGGAGCAAAATCCGACTATCAAAATCATTGGCGTACAACCGCAAGAGGGCGCGCAGATTCCAGGTATACGCAAGTGGTCTCCAGATTACATGCCTAAAATTTACGCTAATCGAAACATCGACGCATTGGAATATGTGAGTCAATCAGCAGCAGAGGAGATGACACGTCGTTTGGCACGCGAAGAGGGAATATTTTGTGGCATCTCATCTGGTGGGGCATTGAGCGTGGCGATGCGCATTTCGCAGCAAGTGCAAGATGCAGTGATCGTCTTTATTGTCTGTGACCGTGGAGATCGCTATCTTTCTACCGGCGTGTTTCCTTTATGAAGCATAGTTAAGCTACAATCACGGAATATTGATATATACAGTTGAATAAATAAATAAAAATAACTAACAGCTCAGCCATGGGAAAATCAAATATCACACCGCATTTGCGCGTACGCCGACTATGGATACTCCCCATGGTCTTTTTGTTTGCCCAACAGAGTTATGCATTGGGACTCGGAGAGATTCAGATTAAAAGCTATCTGGGTGAACCGCTGCAAGCACAGATAGACTTGACTGATCTGAACGGTGATTTTGAATCTAGCCTCAAGGTGCGCTTGGCGAATCCCGAAGAATATAAGAAGGCGGGCTACCCTTATCCTTACGATAAAAAATACCGTTTTGAGGTAATTAATGAAGACGGTAAGCATCCTCGGGTGCGTGTAAGTAGTGTGTACCCTGTCGATGATCCTTACTTGAATCTGATGATGGAGGTGAGCTCTCCGTCAGGACGCATAGTCAAGACTTATACTTTCTTAATTGATCCCTCTCCAGATTTTTATCGTAGCCAAGCCGCCGCACAGAGTGTCGAGCAACATGTTGTAGTCGAACCCGTTAAGCCGCTGCTTGAGCCGGCTAAATCCACCGTAGCACCGCCTACGCAAGCGCCAAGTGTGGTGGCGGTCGCACCGAAAGCCAAGCAACGCAAATCGTTAGAAAATCACACTGTGTATAGACGTGGTAGCGTAAAGAATCGCGCTCGCTATGTGTCGCCGCTGGCAGATGGACAAGTTTCTGATAAGTTATCTTTGTCGTTATCGACTGCTTTAACCATATCCAGCAGCGATCCTAGTTTGCCACTGAATGCGAAAGATGCGAACGACGCTTTGCAGGAAGAGTTGATTGTCAAAGAAAAGACACTGAAAGAACTCAATGAGCAAATCGCAGAGATGCAGAATCTGATCAAGGGTTTACAGATCAAGCTCAGTATGAGTGCAGGTTCTGCGGTGACCGAGCCTAGTGTGCCGGTAGAAAGCGCTGTGCTCCCATCTAGCGGGGTAGCAACGCTATCCGCAGTTGCGTCGGTGCCACCGTCCGCTATGGTGCAGGTGGAGGCGGCAGTCGCTGCGCCAGTAAGTCAGAAAGATGAATGGCTAGTTGTGCTGAAAGCCAATATTGATAAGTTGCTGGCCGTACTGCTGGTCATCGCCTTGGGTGTCGGGGGCTACTACTGGTGGCGCAAGCGCAAGTTAGAGAGTGGCTGGATACCTAGTGGTCTTTTTGACGATCTCGCTACGCCTAGTGTAGTAGCTGAGCCCGTCCTACCCTCATCCGTAGCTGCGGGGGAAACTGCCGCGACTAAGGCGGATACGCAACAAGTCGCTACCAAAAAGCTCGCTGTGGGTGAACAGTCTATGAAGGTGCCAGCTTTCAAAGATCAAAAGGCGCCTTCTACCTTGCCGCCAGAATACGACTTGTTAGAAGAGGCCAATATCTATCTGCGTTTTGGTCACGATAAATTGGCTGAAGAGGTGTTGTACGACGCCTTGAAGATCAATCCCAAGAATGCCGATATCTATCTCACACTGCTCGGCATATTCGATACGCGCGCAGATGCGCAAGGTTTTGAGAAGTTGGCAAAGGAATTTAAAGTGATTGCCGATGCGCAAAGCTGGAGTAGGGTTGTCGCGATGGGCCGAGTACTTGATATTGGTAATTCTCTATACGAAAAGTCGGTAGACTAACTTGCTTCAGTCGTGATGTGCGGTCAGTAGTAGTCGAATCGCTGCATCATGTTTATTCTTGATGGCCATTTTCACCGCAGTCTCTCCCTCTAGATTCTTGATGCTCGCATCTGCTTCGTGCGCCAGTAGCGGTCTGATGATTTCGCTATAACCGGAAGCGGCGGCTTTGTGTAAAGCGGTATTGCCATCGCGCGCGACCATGTTGAGGTTGGCACCGTGATTGATGAGCAACATCACGGCCGCTAGATGTCTGCGCGCAGTAGCTTGTAACAAGGGTGTCCAACCGAAGCTATTTTGCGCATTCACGTCTGCGTGATGTTCTATCAAAGCCAGTGCGCAGTTGACATGGCCGGAGAATGCCGCCCAATGTAGCGCCGAATTTCCGCCCAAGTCGCTGGAGTACACATCTGCATTATATTTAAGCAATAGCGCGATAACTTCGCTATGTCCATTGAACGCCGCAAGCATCAGGGCCGTCCATCCCTGTTCGTTGCGTATCTCCGTCCCTATGCCCCCATCGAGGAACATGCCGACCGCAGCACGGTCGCCTATTTCAGCCGCTTTAAGGAATCCTGCTGGTGTGCAGTCTATGCCCAGACTAATGATCGCTTTGCGCAGTTGCTCGGACGGTTCGTGCCAGATCCGGCTGTCTTGGGGCATAACGCTAGCCGCGAAATCAACGAAAGAATCTGCTGTCGTTTCCCATACATCGGTCTTTTGTTTGGACTGGTGATGCGCGCTGTGAACTAGACTTAGATGAACGATTTCGGTGACCACATCTTCGGGGAATCCTTCTCGCCCCCCGCGTGAGTCTACGATGAGATCCATAAAATATGCGTCAATCTCGGGAGAGTCCCACAACGACATGATTTTGTTAAATACGCGTGGATATTTATTTTCCAACGAGTGCGGGTAGTGCGCCGTCTCACCCCCTAATATCCTCAACAGCCTTTGGTCCATGGCGGGCTTTCTCTAGTTTGATGCGGCGAACTTAGGTTTGGAAAGTGCCGGGTTCTGCGCGAAATATTGTTTGATGCCACTCAGTACAGCCATGGCCAATTTCTCTTGGTAGGCAGTATCGTTCAAGCGCCGTTCTTCGAGCGGATTACTGATGAAGGCGGTCTCCACCAAGATAGAAGGGATGTCGGGCGACTTCAGTACCGCAAAACCGGCTTGTTCAACATGGCCACGATGCAAATCATTGATGTTGGATAGTTCCCCTAGTACGTATTTCGCCAATTTCATACTGTCATTTATGGTTGCAGTCTGCGAAAGATCCAGCAAGGTGCGAGCCAGATAGGGGTCTTTGATGTCCAAGTTCACCCCACCGATCAGATCCGCCTCGTTTTCCTTTTTGGCCAGCCAGCGCGCAGCGGTGCTGGTTGCGCCATGTTCGGATAAAGCGAAAACGGAAGAACCACGCGCATCAGGTTTGATGAAGGCATCGGCATGGATGGAAACGAATAGATCGGCATTGGCTTTGCGCGCTTTTACGACACGGCCGCCCAAGGGGATGAAGTAATCGCCATCTCTTATCATCACGCCGCGCATATTGGGCGTGTCGTCGATCAGCGCTTTGACTCGGCGCGCGATGGCCAGCGTGACATCCTTTTCGTGCGTGCCCTTGCGGCCATGCGCACCAGGATCTTCGCCGCCGTGTCCTGCATCGATGGCGATAATCAAGGTGCGCGCGCGCATCTCGGGAATCTTCTTGAGTTCAGGTTTCGCTGTAATCGATTCGTTATTGGGCAAGGAGGGCGTAGCGGACTGAGCGGGCGTCACTGGTATTGCACTGGCATTGGACTCGAGCAGCGCCATCATCGGATCGATTGGATGCGCCGGATAGATATCCAGCACCATACGATAAGCATATTCGCCGACCGGTTTGAGATCGAATAACTGCGGCTTGATCTCGCTCTTCAAATCGAACGCCAGACGTACCACGCCGGGTTTGAAGCGACCAATACGCAGGCTCTTGATGTAAGGATCGGTGCTGCCCAGTTTTTCGCTCAACTGATTGAGTGTGTCGTTGATCTCGACATCTTCCAGATCCACGACCAAACGATTCGGGTTGTCTATGGTGAACAGGGTATGGCGTATGGGTTGCTTGGACTCAAGCGTCACACGGGTATATTCCTCGCCAGGCCAGATGCGGGTGGAGTTGATAATAATGCCAGCCTGGGCCGCATTGAGCGCGAGCAAGAGCGCGAGCGTGGCATATCTTAGAATCGCTTTAAGCATCCAACACCTTTAGGGCTGAGGGCGCGCAGGGTCAGCGTGCGTCCTTCGTTCAAAATCTCGAAAGTTACTTCAATATCGGCGCAAGGTAGTTGACCTGTTGCCTGTCCCGGCCATTCTATGAGGAAAATATTGGTGCCATCGACTTCGTCATTAAAGCCGGCACTTTCCCATTCTTGAGGAGAATTCATCCGGTACAAGTCGAAATGCCGGAGCTGCCAATCCTTCACCTGATAAGGCTCTAGCAAGGTATAGGTTGGACTTTTTACACGTCCCGTGTAGCCCAATGCTTGCAACACTCCGCGTACTAATGTGGTCTTGCCCGCGCCCAGATCGCCATGCAGATAAATTACAGTACCGGCCACAATGACGTGCGCCAAGCGATGTGCGCAGTCCAACGTCGCATTTTCATCGGCGAGTGTGAGAGTGATTCCGCTATCATCGGCACTATGCAAAGCGCTTATCCTCAACAAACTGACTACGTTGCACTAGACCGGCAGATACGCTTGTGGGCGTCTGAATTAGGCTTCCAGGCAGTGGGTATCAGTGATACTGATCTTACAGTGGCCGAATCTGGCTTACTGCAATGGCTGGCAGAGGGTCTGCACGGCGAGCTGGATTATATGGCAAAACATGGTACGAAACGCAGCCGTCCAGAGCAACTTGTGCCGGGCACTTTGCGCGTGATTTCCTTGCGTATGGACTATCTGCCCAGCGGCGCGCGCAATGCTTGGCAGGTGCTGGAGGACGGCGAGCGTGCTTATATTTCTCGCTATGCTTTGGGACGCGACTATCACAAGGTGTTGCGTAAACGTTTGGCGCAGCTTGCGGACAAGATACGTGACGCCGCCCCTGAATGTGCGGGCCGAGTGTTCACCGATAGCGCGCCGGTCATGGAGGTGGCGCTGGCCAGCAAGACCCGCTTGGGTTGGCGCGGCAAGCATACTTTGCTGCTGGATCGTGAACATGGCTCGTGGTTCTTTCTGGGCGAGATCTATATCAATTTGCCGCTGCCTGTCGACGCTCCGCAGTCGGGACATTGTGGGAGTTGCACGCGCTGTATCGCAATTTGCCCGACTCAAGCCATCATCGCACCTTACCGCGTGGATGCGCGGCGTTGTATCTCTTATCTGACTATAGAATTTAAGGGCAGCATCCCTCATGAGCTGCGCCCCTTGTTGGGCAATCGTATCTATGGCTGCGATGATTGCCAGTTGGTCTGTCCTTGGAATAGTTTCGCCCAAACTTCAGTAGAGCCAGACTTTGCGATCCGGCATGGTTTGGACGATGTGTCACTGGTAGAACTGTTTGCGTGGGACGAAGTGACTTTCGAGACCAAGCTGGCCGGAAGTGCAATCTATCGCATCGGTCACGAGCAATGGTTACGCAATATCGCTGTCGCGCTGGGCAATGCAACCCCTAGTGATGCAGTTAGGGCGGCTTTGGCAGCGCGCGCACAGCACCCTTCGGCCTTGGTGCGCGAACATGTTGCCTGGGCATTGCAACGTCAATCTTGTTAAAGATTGAACTAATCATTCCTGCCGGGGTCTGGTTCGGGCTGATCGTTTTCCCAAGCTTGACGGCGCAGTGAATGACAACGCCGATGATATAATTTTCCCCCTATGTATAAGACCATACAAAGATTCCTGCTGATATTGTTTGCGCTACTGCAATGCATGTCGCCGTTGGCACACGCGCATGTGGATGGTATCGATGTGGATCACACGGTCTACAGTCACGACCTTGTGCACAATGGGATGTCAGCAGATGTTGAGGTTGAGGCTGATATAGGCGCAGTCATTGCGATGCCGCATGCCTATCCTGCCGGAAGTATCCCTATCGTCTCAGATGCGCAGTTCGGACTGCTAAATAGTTTGAGTCATTTCGTTACAGCCACGCCAGTCGTGCAAGTTGCTTTTTGTCATCTTTGCCTTGCGCAATACGCCACGCTGCATCTCATTCCTTGGTCGCAAGCTCCACCCACTCGTAACTAGGTCTTCGTTGCTACACCGATTTATCCTGTTATCGTTATAAGATCGCGCACCGCTCGATTTTCTGGAGTTCACTATGTCACGTATGTCCACTTTTTTCGGCTTGCTTGTGCTGGCCACGATCCCGCTTTGCCATGCTGCCGATACTGTGGTTATGAGCGCGCAGCAGATACAGTCGCTGGGTATTGTCACCACCACGTTGCCAGCCAAATCGAACGGCGATGTTTCGGGATTGCCGGCACAAGTGGTGGTACCGGGTAATCAATTGTTCGTGATGAGTTCGCCTATGCCAGGCTTGATTGAGCAGACGTTTGTGGGGGTGGGCGACAGCGTGCGTAAAGGGCAGGTCATGGCGACTTTGCAAAGCCCAGCCTATGCCGAGGCACAACGCGGTTATTTACAAGCCAGCGTGCAAGCTCAGTTGGCCAAAGATAATCTCACTCGCGACGAGTCACTTTTCAAAGACGGCATTATTGCCGAGAGTCGTTATCGACTGAGTAAGGGCACGGCACTTGAGGCGCAAGCAGCATTGGCCGAGCGTAGGCAATTGTTGCGCTTGTCCGGTATGAGTGACGCAGCTTTGGCCAAGCTTCAAGGTGGCAATTTATCCAGTAGCTTGACGCTGACAGCGCCGATTGATGGCGTGGTGCTGGAAAAGAGTGCGAGTGCCGGATTACGCCTGGATGCGGCAGTGCCGATGTTCAAAGTCGGAAAATTGACGCCTTTAGCCTTGGAGATACAAGCACCCGCCGCGATGATACACGACCTAAAGGTGGGTGCATCAATCGATATTCCCGCCTTCCATGCCAGCGGTAAATTGACCGCGATTGGACGCGGCCTGACCGGCAGTAATCAAAGTGTGTTGCTGCGCGGAACCATCACGCAAGGCACAGAGTTGCTACGTCCCAATCAATTTGTCGAAGTCAGCATCATGACCGGTAGCGGCGCGGGTGCGCATACACAATGGGAAGTTCCGAATACTGCGATTGCGCGCGTGGACGGCAAATCGATGATCTTCATTGCGACGCCGCAAGGCTTTCATGCTCTGACGGTGACGCTGAAAAACGAGGGGGCGCAGAACAGTGTCATCAGTGCCAATCTAAAAGGTGATGAAAAAATTGCGATACGAGGTGTCTCCAGTTTGAAATCTAGCCTGATGGGCATAGGGGCGGAATGATGTTATCCAAATTGGTCGAGTTCGCACTGACCCAGCGACTGCTGGTTTCAGTCTTGACGTTGCTATTGATAGGTGCCGGCATCTCAGCCTTCCACAATCTGCCTATCGATGCTTTCCCGGATGTCTCATCCACGCAAGTCAAACTGATTATGAAGGCACCCGGTATGACCCCGGAAGAAGTCGAGGCGCGCATCGTCACGCCTATCGAGTTGGAGATGTTGGGCATTCCGAATCAGCGTGTGATGCGCTCTATTTCTAAATATGCCATCGCAGACATTACGATAGATTTCATCGATGGCACGGATATTTATTGGGCGCGGCAACAAGTCGCGGAACGCCTCAACAATGCCTTGCGCGACATGCCCGCCAACATTGGTGGTGGTCTCGCACCTATTACCACGCCGTTGGGCGAGATGTTTATGTTCACGGTGGAAGGTGAGGGCGTGTCGCTGGAACAACGTCGTACTCTGTTGGATTGGACTATACGTCCTGCGCTGCGTACCTTGCCCGGTGTGGCCGATGTCAATTCCTTGGGGGGATTGGCGCGCAGTTTTGAAATAGTTCCCGACCATACCGCGCTAGCGGCGCGCGGTATCTCTTTTGCTATGTTGCAGCAGGCGATACAAGCCAATAATCGTAATGACGGTGCGGGCCGTATCAATGATGGTGATGAAGCGTTGTTGGTCAGAGCAGAGGGCAGCATCAAGTCTTTACAGGACGTGCGCAACATTGTGGTGAGCAGCACGGCTGGCAGTCCAATTCGCGTGAGCGATGTGGCTGAAGTGCGCATTGGGAGCCTGACCCGTTATGGTGTGGTGACCAAGGATGGCCAAGGTGAGGCAGTAGAAGGGCTGGTACTTGGCCTACGCGGAGCAAATGCTCAGAAAGTTGTAGATGAGGTGCGTGACAAGCTTGCCGAGTTAGCCCCGACCTTACCTAAAGGCGTGGTCACCCAGGTCTTTTATGATCGTGGCAGTCTGGTAGAACGCGCAGTGGGAACGGTCTCTGAGGCGCTGCTGGAAGCCATCGCGCTGGTGGTGATCCTGCTGGTGTTGTTCTTGGGCAATCTGCGTGCCGCTATTGTGGTGGCATTGACGCTGCCGATGGCGGTGCTCATCACTTTTATCCTGATGCAAGAGTTTGGCCTGTCGGCCAATCTGATGAGTTTGGGCGGACTGGCCATCGCCATCGGTATGTTGGTGGATGGCTCCGTGGTGGTGGTCGAAAACATCATCAATCATCTTGCACACAAGCGTGAACATATCCCTCATCTGCATGTGATCTATCGTGCCGTGAAAGAAGTCATCACGCCGGTAGCAGCAGGGGTGGCCATTATCATCATCGTATTTCTACCCTTGATGACCTTGCAGGGACTGGAAG
>JAVHRA010000077.1:0-3519 GCA_036171395.1 Gallionella sp.
GGCTGATGTTCCAGTTGTGGCTCATGCTGTTGAGGAAGTTCATCAGCGCGCCGGGCCGTTCGGGAAACTCAAAACGGAACATGATTTCATTCTTAGCATCGGGCGCATGACCACCGACCAGATGACGCAGATGCAGCTTGGCCATCTCGTTGTCGGTGAGGTCGAGCGCGGGCAGTTGCGCCTTCTCCAGCGCACCTAGCAGCTTGGCGGTCTCAGCGGCGTCCTTGACCTGGATGCCGACGAACACCTGCGCCGCTTTGGGGTCGGCATAGCGGTAGTTAAATTCGGTGATATTGCGCTTGCCCAGCAGGGCGCAGAATTTGCGGAAGCTGCCAGGTGTCTCGGGGATAGTGACGGCGAGCAAGGCTTCGCGCTTCTCACCGATCTCGGCGCGTTCGGCGACGAAACGCAAACGATCGAAGTTCATGTTCGCGCCGCAAGCGATAGGGATCAGCGTCTCGCCCTTGAGCTTCTCGCGCGCCGCATATAGTTTTGCGCCCGCCACCGCTAGCGCACCGGCGGGTTCAAGGATAGAACGGGTGTCTTGGAACACATCCTTGATGGCCGCGCACACCCCATCGGTATCCACCAAGATGACTTCGTCCACTAATTGCTTGCAGATGCGGAAGGTCTCCTCGCCCACGTATTTGACTGCGGTGCCGTCCGAGAACAGACCGACATCGTTAAGCGTGATGCGCTTCTTGGCCTTGAGCGAACGTGCCATTGCGTCCGAGTCGGTGGTCTGCACGCCGATGATTTTGATGTCGGGGCGCACCTGCTTGACGTAGGCCGCAACACCGGCGATGAGTCCGCCGCCGCCTATGGCGCAGAAGATGGCGTGGATAGGCGCTTGATGCTGGCGCAATATTTCCATGCCTATGGTGCCTTGTCCGGCGATGACATCGGGATCGTCGAAGGGATGGACGAACGTCAGTTTGCGTTCTTGCTCCAAGATCAGCGCGTGCGCATAGGCATCGCTATAACTATCGCCATGCAACACAATCTCCACCGCGCGCTGGCCGAAATGCTTGACCGCTTCTATCTTGACTTGCGGCGTCGTGGTGGGCATCACGATGACGGCCTTGCAACCCAAACGGTGCGCGGACAGCGCCACGCCCTGCGCGTGATTGCCCGCCGATGCCGCGATCACGCCGCGCTTGAGCAGCTCCGGCGCCAGCTTCGCCATCTTGTTGTAGGCACCGCGCAGCTTGAAGGAAAACACCGGCTGCATGTCTTCGCGCTTGAACAGCACGGTGTTGCCGATACGCGCCGACAGATTGGGCGCAAGTTCGAGCGGGGATTCGATGGCGACGTCATAGACGCGCGCGGTGAGGATGCGTTTGAGATAACCGTTCATATCGTTCTGACTAAAATTTGAGCGCGAAGATTAGCATAAAAGCCAGCGACACCCTTGCGATACGCGACGAAATCAGTTCAAATGCCGCGCATGGAAAATCTCGAACAGCATGGCATCGTAGTGCAGACCAAGGTCACTTATCTGCGCGACCAATCAGACGAATCAGCCGACCGCTTCGTGTTCTCCTACACCATCACCATCAGCAATCTCGGCACGCACACCGCCCAACTTATCAGCCGCCACTGGATCATCACCGACGCTTACAACCATGTGCAGGAAGTGCGCGGTCAAGGCGTGGTGGGCGAACAGCCGGTGCTCAGACCCAAGCAAAGTTTCGAGTACACCAGCGGCACGGTGCTGGCCACACAGGTGGGCACTATGAAAGGCAGCTATCTGTTCCGCAGCGACGACGGCAGCGAGTTCAGCGCCGAAATCGCTCCGTTCATCCTCAGCGTACCGCGCGTACTGCATTAAGCCTGTTCACGTTAAATGAAACCGTACTCGCCCCGCATCGCCCTGTGCGCCAGCCTGCTATTGGCAGCTTGTCATACCACTCCGACCAAACCACCCGTACCTCCGGCAGTGGTGATACCCGCGCCGGTGATTACGCCGCCCGTCGCCCCTTACGCCGCCAGCACTTGGGATAAATTGCCGGACTGGCAGAACACTGATTTGCTACCCAGCTACAGTGCGCTGCAACAAAGTTGCCGCGCACTGAAAAACAAACCAAACTGGCAAGCCGCATGCAACCGCGCCGAGACGCTGACACAGACTGACAATGCGAGCTTGCACCAGCTCTTCGAAAGCACCTTCTCGCCTTATCAAGTGCTCAATCCCGACGGCAGCACACAAGGTCTGATTACCGGCTACTACGAACCCAAGCTACTGGGCAGTCGCACCCAAACCAAACGTTTCCGCTTTCCCATCTATGGCGTACCGGACGACCTACTCACCATCGATTTGGGCGATGTCTATCCGCAACTCAAAGGCATGCGCTTGCGCGGTCGCTTGCAAGGCAAAAAGGTATTGCCTTATTACGACCGCGCCGACATTGAGCAGGGCAAGGCTGCCGTGCAGGGCCGCGAACTGTTCTGGGTGGACAATGCCGTAGAACTATTCTTCTTGCAGATACAAGGCTCGGGACGCATCGAATTGCCGGACGGCAGCAGCAGCAAAATCGGCTATGCAGATCAGAACGGCCAGCCTTATGCGTCCATAGGAAAAAAGTTGGTAGAGATGGGGGAGTTGAAACTGGAGCAAGCCTCCATGCAAGGCATCAAGCAATGGGGTGAACAACATCCCGACAAACTGCCTGCCTTGCTGGCGCAGAATCCCAGCTATGTGTTCTTCCGCGAACTGCCCGATCAACTCTCCGCACCGCTAGGCGCTTTGGGCGTGCCGCTTACTGACGCGTATAGCATCGCCATCGATCCGCGCAGCATTCCGCTGGGTGCGCCGGTATTCCTTTCCACCACCTATCCCAACTCCAGCCAACCTTTGAACCGCTTGATGCTGGCGCAAGATACCGGCGGCGCGATACGCGGCGCGGTGCGTGCCGATTTCTTCTGGGGTTATGGTGAGGAAGCCGGCGTGATGGCGGGACGAATGAAACAGGAAGGTCAGATGTGGGTGTTATTCCCTAAAGGCGCGGAACCTGCGACGAGCGCAGTGCCTGCGGCCAGCGGCATTGCACGCTAGGCCGTCACCACGCAGTTGCGGCCGCGCTCCTTGGCCACATAGAGCGCGTCATCGGCTTTTTTGAGCAGCATCGCAATAGAATTCTCGCGCCGGGGTAGATGCGCCACCACACCGATGCTGACCGTGATGCGTGCATATTTGGATTTGAGGTGCGGAATATCCAGCGCCATCACCTGCTCGCGCAACTGCTGCGCATGTTGTTGCATCTGTTCCAAACTCACACCCAGCGAGACCACCGCAAACTCTTCGCCACCATAACGCGCGGCACAATCACCGGGACGTTGAAACGCGTCCGCAATCACTCTACCCACCTCGATCAAACACGCGTCACCCGCAGCATGACCATAATTATCGTTGTATTGTTTGAAGTGGTCGATGTCTATCATCAGCACCGCCAGCGTCACCTTGCTACGTTGCGCCATAGACAACAAAGACAGCGACTGCTCATTGAAATGACGACGGTT
>JAVHRA010000078.1:0-3484 GCA_036171395.1 Gallionella sp.
GGCAGGCAGAACAGCCATCCTTGGCGGGTGCCAATCTGGATGCCGATGACGAGCAATAGCAGTTGGCCGCCCGAGGTGACCAGCTGCACATATTCGCGGCGCGGTGAGAACTCCATGCTGCATCAATTGAACAGTTGTTTCAGATCCACGTCACGCTTTTCCTCGGTGGAAAATTCAAGCAATGGCTTGGCTTCGAAGTTGAACATATGGGCGATGATGCTGGCCGGGAACAGCTCAATCTGCACGTTATTGATGTTCACCGACTCGTTATACAACTCACGGCGATCGGCGATGCTGTTCTCCAGCGAGGTGATGCGGCTTTGCAGCTGCATGAAGTTCTCGTTGGTCTTTAGCTCGGGATAAGCTTCGGCCACCGCGAAGATGCTGCCCAGACCCGCGCGCAACATACCTTCTGCATGTCCCAGTGCGTCGATGTCCTGATTTTGCCGTGCGTTATGCACTTGCGAGCGTGCCTCGATGACTCTCTGCAAAGTCTCTTGCTCGAACTGTTTGTATTGTTTGCACACTTCGACCAGTTTGGGTAATTCGTCGTGGCGTTGCTTGAGCAACACATCGATGTTGGCCCACGCTTTGGCTACCGCGTGCTTGACGCTGATCAGATGGTTGTACAGCCCGATCAAGTAAAAGGCTGCGACGGCGATGATGCCTAGGAATATCAAGCTGCTCATGGTTTTCTCCTGTTTAGATTCACTGTAACTCTATGCTGGCTTCTATCTGTATCGACATCTTGCTATCGCCGCTGACGAACTCGGGCGCGGCTATGTTGCTGTCTGCCGTAGCGGCGCTGCGTAACATCGCCATGGGATAGGGGGTGGGTGCGCCACCGTCACGGATGATCAGATGTAAGGTCTTGTAGCGCTTCGCTCCCAGTGCAACCCGTATCACATCAGCACGTCCCTGAAAGGCTTTGAGTGCCGCAGCGGTCAGCTCGGCTTCAGCGGCCTTGCGCGTATCGGTCGCAAGCGTGAATTGCACATTGCTTAGCTGCATGTCTTTTTGCAACTGCATGATGAGTTCGCCGGCAGCTTTGAAGTCGCTGCTCTCCACACGCAGTTCGGCATGGCCGCGCCAGGCGTCGATATGGTTGTGCGCACCATAGACCGGATAAGTGTTTTGGCTACCACTGCTGACCTTGACCATCTTGAATGTTTCGGCGCGTTTGAGTGCGCCATTCAACACGCTATTGAGATACTGGGCGACCTTGGCCGGTTGTGCGTCCTGAAACTCTACGCTGAGGTTGGTGGTGAGCAGATCATTGCTCATCTCACGGCTGGCATCGACTTGAAAATCGACCCGATTGTATGAGTCAGCTTCGACCGATGTGGACAGGCCTAGCATCAACGCGAGACATAACAGATAGCGTGGTGACATATACAACTCCTTGCTGGTATGAGACAGCATCGTAAAGCAAAAATGCTAGCATGTGGAAAGTGCGCAAGGGGAGGAAGGAAATGGATGCGATTGGGAGTTTGGCATTGGCCTCCGGCCTGAGTTGGGCCAGCAGTTTACGCCTGTATGCCACAGTCTGCGTGGTCGGACTATTGGCGCGTTACGGTTACGTGCAGCTACCCGACGGCTTGGCGATATTGACTCATCCCTGGGTAATAAGCTGTGCTGGGGTGATGTTGTGTATAGAGTTTTTGGCCGATAAGTTTCCGCTGGTAGATAGCGCATGGGATAGCGTGCACACCTTCATCCGCATTCCGGCCGGTGCTTTACTGGCGATGGGTGCGATGGACAACGGCGACCCGCTGACCATGACCTTGTTTGCCTTGTTGGGTGGTGCGCTGGCAGGTGGTACGCATTTCGCCAAGGCTGGCAGTCGTGCGTTGATCAACACCTCGCCCGAGCCTGTCAGTAATTGGGCCGCGTCATTCAGCGAAGAAGGCATACTGGTACTTGGACTATGGCTGATGCTGGTGCATCCGGCCCTGTTCCTGCTAGGCATGGCACTGTTCATTCTGCTGTTGTTGTGGTGGCTGCCCAAGCTGTGGCATGGCATGTCCTTGGTATGGCGTCGCGTCGTAAGCTAGAAGGGCGCGATCACATCAGGATGGTGTCGTTTAAACAGGTCTGCGCTGCCACCAATCTGGCCAGCGTGGGACCGAGGTTTAGACCCGTCTCTTCTTTCAGGGTAGCTACGCGCGCTGAGAATTCTGTCAGCGGAATGCGTATCTCGTCGCCCACGGCGGCGAATACGATGGTGTTGCCGCTGGGGCAGATAGGCAACATCAGGCCACGCTCGTCGAAAGCTTTGAGTATATGTTCGAAGCCGCCCAGCACGCCACGGTACAAGCCCAGCAGATTTACACCCAGCACGCCTTGTTCGCTCAAGCGGCTGCGGCAAGCCTGATAGAAGGGCAGCGTGTTCAGGCCACCCGGATGGGCATTTTCGTTGAAGCCGTCCACCAAAATCAGATCGAACTTTTTGTTCGTGTTCATTACGAACTCTATGCCGTCACCTATAACCATATGGATGCGTTTTTCGTCTTCGGGCAGTTTGAAGAAATGCCGTGCTGCCGCGACCACGCCCGGCTCAATCTCCACGATGGTGAGGTGCGCATCGGGACGATGGCGGTACAAGAATTTGGTCAGTGAAGCCGCGCCTAGTCCAATCAGCAATATCCTGCGCGGCCAGCGCGGGCCGCTGTGCAGCAACAAAGAGGTCATCATCTCGCGGGTGTATTCCAGCTCCAGATTCCACGGGCGTGCGATGCGCATCGCACCCTGTATCCAAGTGGAACCAAAATGCAGATAGCGGACGCCGGCTTGTTCGGAGATGTCGATATGTGTGCTCATGAGAAATCTTTTCTGATTGGAATCGGGGGCTAGAACGGTGTGTGGAATGATCGCGGACTTAACTAAAACCTTATTGGGCAGCGCGGGAGGGGGAGTTATTTTCCGATAAGTAAGGAGGCTTTCTTTTGCACCTGAGCCAACTCGGCTGCCGATACCTTCCCTTTGTGGCTGGCCTTACGCGCCACCCAATCCAGACTTTTGATCTGGTCGGACAGCACGGCACTGGGGCGGTTGCCCGCGATCAATACCTCGAACGGATAGCCCTTTATTTGCGTAGTCATCGGGCAGCACAGCATCAACCCAGTTTTGCTGTTGTATGACGCGGGGCTAAGCACCATTGCTGGACGGTGTCCGGCTTGCTCATGTCCTGCCTGCGGATCGAAATGCAGCCAGACGATATCCCCGGCTTCGGGTATATAGCGACGCGGCACTACAGGGTTTCCTTGCCAACTGGTGTGCCGAAATCCATTTCACTATGCAGATTTTCCGGGGTGATGCCAGCCAGCATGCCAGCCAAGTCGTACTCTGAGCGTATCGGCTCGATGATGATGCGACCCCGTTCCTCGCGCACATCGACTGGCGCATCCAAACTCAACCGCGCCGCCTCCATGATGCCGGCGGGAATACGCACCGAAGCACTGTTACCCCATTTTTTCACAATCAC